>NZ_JAXMJI010000066.1:0-32469 GCF_034376665.1 Allopontixanthobacter sp.
ATGAACATGGTCGCCTGGTCGGTGTGATGTGGGCTGTCGGGCCGGGTACTCGCCGAACCGAAGGGCTGGATCGATTCAGACCGGACCGGCTTGCCCTGTTCCCATTCGACGAACATGAGGAAGCTGTCGCCGTGTTTGACCGACAGCCGTCCATCGTCCTCGACATCCCATGTGGTGGAAGCACGTAGCGTGTCGCTGCCGCCATCGAGGGGCAGGTCGACCTGTCCCTGCCGCAGCCGGAGAACCTGCGACATGGGCGGATCGAGCCGCCCGAAATGCTTCATCAGGTGCCGGGCGGCGTCCGACAATTGCTGCGCCGGGTCCGGCTGTTCCAGCTTGTGCTGGTATTCCGACGACATGTATTCGCGCAGGATCAGCAGCGCCAGGGCATCGGCGCGGCCAACATTGTCAGCGGTCAGGTCCCACGTGCCCAGCAGCTGCTGCGCGCGGTGGTCGAGGCTTCCCTTGCGGAGCGCGAGGGCGGCGATTTCGTCCAGCATCTGGTCGACATAGCCTTCGCGTTCATAGGCTTGGTCGTATTTGATCGACTCCAGCGTTGCGCGGTCGATCGTGCCGGCTTCGCTTAGCAATTTCCAGGCGCGGCGGGCGCGGTTGGTGCTGTTGAGTTCAACGCCGAGTTCCGGCGCAACGCTATCGGGCGACAGGTCGCTGCCCGGCCCGGCGGCTTTGAACGGGTTGTTGTTCGAATTGAACAGCCAGCCGGACGATGGATTGAGATATTGGGGTACATCGGCGAAATCCGCCTTCTCCGTCCAGATCAGGCTGCTGTCATCGCCGGGCAACACTCCGCGCCAATCGGGACCGACCTTCCGCTTGGGGAAGGACGCGTTGTAGATATAGGCGATGTTGTCCGCCGCATCGGCGTAGACGAAAATGGTCGAGGGGACATCCATCCGGGCCATGATGCCGGTCCACTCGGCAAGGTCCCTGGCCTTGTTGAGGCGGTAATAGGCATCGAGCTGGCCCAGCTGGTCGATTCCGGCGTAGCGGATGGCGTAGAACCCATTGTCGTTCCTGATCACCGGGCCGTGTTTGCTGCGATAGACGGTCTGCCAAACCGGCAGTGTTACCGGACCGATGCGGACCGGGAGCCGGACAGATTTTTCCTCCAGCGGCAACCATTCGCCGTCGAGCCGGTATTTCGTGCCGGTCTCGTCCATCTCCAGCTTGTAGACGTCGATCAGATCGGGGCGATTGACCGTGTTGGTCCAGCCGAGATTCTCATTATGGCCGAGGAAGGGGTAGGGGCTGCCGGGGAAATTGGCGCCCGCGAAATGCCAGCCTTCGCCGCTTTCCACGACCAGTTCATACCACGCGACACCGCCGCGCCATGGCTGGTGCGAGTTGGAGACCAGCCGGGTTGTCGCGTCACCGGATTTCTTCGCGGAGACCGCAAATGCATTCGAACCTGACAGCGTGCCATCTTCGCCGACCGGCAGTGGTCCGGGCTGCTTCGGATTGGCGGGCGCTATTGCCGGGCCGAACTCGGGCCGCATGGGCTCGCCGGCTACCAGCGGTTCGATGATGTTGTTGAGGCCGAAGAAGAACGGCTGGCGCAGTGCGAAACCGGCCGCCACGTCTTCGCCATTGACCGGGAACAGATTGTCCAGCTTGAGTTCGGCGGGATGTTCCGCGGCAAACTGGTTGAGGCCTGCAGCATAGGCGTTGAACAAGGCCTGTGTATCGGCGGGCAGGGCGGTGAACTGACGCTGCGCAGTCCCGCGGGCATCAAGCAGGTGATAGGCGTAATCGATGCCAGCACCGTCTTCCCCGGCGATCGCGCCGTAGCGTCCGCGGCTCATCGCGACGACATCCTGCAGGGTGAAGAAATCGTCCTCCGCATGGGCGATGGCCACACCGAATGCGACGTCGACATCGGTGTCGCCGTAAATATGCGGGACGCCGAATTCGTCGCGAATGATCTCGGCGCGGTAGTCCCGCGCCTCGGGCGCGGCGCCGCGGGTCGCAAGCAGCGGTTCCCAAGTCATCAGACCGATAAGTGTGACGGCGAACAGACCGAACAGCACCCAGCCCAGCCGGGCGAGCCACTTTCTCATGCAAAAATCCTCTCACGAAGGGACTAGCGCGCTTTTTCAAATCGGAAAAGGGTTGTCATACGAAACCTGTGACCGACCCTACCGGATGATCCGCATGGAAGTTTTCGCTGCCCAACTTGTGACTTGGCTTCGGCAACCCCTATATAGGTGTAACACACCTTCTGTTTGCCGATTCACCCGCCGATTCTTGTGTTGCAATTTCGCCACACTATATTCAGCCGGTACCATCCGAAAGGCATTTCATGAATCTCGAAAAGTTCACCGACCGCGCCAAGGGTTTCCTCCAGTCGGCGCAGACCGTTGCCATCCGCAACAATCACCAGCGGATCAGCCCGACGCATCTGCTGAAGGCGTTGCTGGAAGATGAAGAAGGCATGGCGGCCGGGCTGATCCAGCGCGCGGGCGGCGATGCCAAACTGGCGGTCCAGCAGGTCGATGCGGAACTGGCGAAGGTGCCTGCGGTATCCGGCGGCGGGGCGCAGCAGACGCCGGGTCTCGACAACGATACGGTACGGCTGCTGGACCAGGCGGAACAGATCGCCGAGAAGGCGGGCGATAGCTACGTCACGGTCGAACGGCTGCTGGTCGCGCTCTCGCTCGCCAGCACCACGAAGGCGGGTCAGATCCTGAAGGCGGCGAATGTCGAACCGGGGGCGCTCAACACTGCAATCAACGAATTGCGCGGCGGCCGTACGGCGGACACCGCCAGCGCGGAAAATGCCTATGATGCGATGAAGAAATACGCCCGCGATCTGACCCAGGCTGCGCGTGACGGCAAGCTCGATCCGGTGATCGGCCGCGACGAGGAAATCCGCCGCACGATCCAGATCCTGGCGCGGCGCACCAAGAACAATCCTGCCCTCATCGGCGAACCCGGCACCGGCAAGACCGCCATTGCCGAGGGGCTGGCGCTGCGCATCGCCAATGGTGACGTGCCTGACAGCCTGAAGGGCCGCACGCTGATGGCGCTCGACATGGGATCGCTGATCGCAGGCGCCAAATACCGCGGCGAATTCGAGGAACGGCTGAAGGCTGTGCTCGACGAAGTGAAGGGTGCCGAGGGCCAGATCATCCTGTTCATCGATGAAATGCATACTCTGATCGGGGCGGGCGCTTCGGAAGGATCGATGGATGCGTCGAACCTGCTGAAACCCGCCCTGTCGCGCGGGGAACTGCATTGCATCGGCGCGACTACCCTCGACGAATACCAGAAATACGTCGAGAAAGACCCCGCGCTGCAGCGACGTTTTCAGCCGGTCTATATCGAGGAACCCAGCGTCGAGGACACGATCTCCATCCTGCGCGGGATCAAGGACAAGTATGAACTGCACCACGGGGTGCGGATCACCGACAACGCGATTGTCGCGGCTGCCCAGCTGAGCCACCGCTACATTTCCAACCGTTTCCTGCCCGACAAGGCGATCGACCTGATGGACGAGGCAGCCAGCCGGATCCGGATGGAAGTGGAATCGAAGCCGGAAGAAATCGAGGGGCTCGACCGCCGGATCATCCAGCTGAAGATTGAGGAATCGGCGCTCAGCAAGGAAAGCGATCAGGCGTCGAAAGACCGGCTCAGCGCGCTGCGCGAGGAACTCGCCAACCTGGAACAGCAAAGCTCCGAACTGACCACCCGCTGGCAGAACGAGCGCGACAAGATCCATGCCGAAAGCCGACTGAAGGAACAGCTCGATGCCGCCCGGATCGAATTGGAGCAGGCGCAGCGCGAAGGCGATCTCGCCAAGGCCGGGGAACTGTCCTACGGCCGCATTCCGGCGCTCGAGAAGGAGCTGGAAGCGGCGCAGGGACACACCGAAAACGCGCTTCTGCGCGAAGAAGTGACCGAAGACGACATTGCCGGTGTTGTCAGCCGCTGGACCGGAGTGCCGGTCGACCGGATGATGCAGGGCGAGCGCGACAAGCTGCTCGCGATGGAAGCGACCATCGGCAAGCGGGTCATCGGACAGGAGCAGGCAGTCCTCGCCGTGTCGAAAGCGGTGCGGCGTGCACGCGCCGGCTTGCAGGACCCGGGCCGGCCGCTGGGGAGCTTCCTGTTTCTCGGCCCCACCGGCGTTGGCAAGACCGAACTGACCAAGGCGCTGGCCGAATTCCTGTTCGACGACGATTCGGCGATGGTCCGGATCGACATGAGCGAATTCATGGAGAAACACGCGGTCGCCCGGCTGATCGGCGCGCCTCCCGGCTATGTCGGATATGAGGAAGGCGGGGTGCTGACCGAAGCCGTTCGGCGGCGGCCCTACCAAGTTGTGCTGTTCGATGAGGTCGAAAAGGCGCATAATGACGTGTTCAATGTGCTGTTACAGGTGCTCGACGATGGCCGTCTGACCGACGGGCAGGGCCGCGTGGTCGATTTTTCGAACACGCTGATCATCCTGACCTCTAACCTCGGCAGTCAGTATCTCAGCAGCCTGGAAGAAGGTCAGAAGGTCGAGGATGTCGAACCGCAGGTAATGGACGTGGTGCGCGGACATTTCCGCCCGGAATTCCTGAACCGGCTGGACGAGATCATCCTGTTCCACCGCCTGGCGCAGGAACACATGGCACCGATCGTGGATATCCAGGTCGGCCGGGTGCAGAAACTGCTCAAGGACCGCAAGATCACCATCGATCTGACCGATGCCGCGCGGCGCTGGCTGGGCCGCGTGGGATATGATCCGGTGTACGGTGCACGTCCGCTCAAACGGGCGGTGCAGCGCTATCTGCAAGATCCGCTGGCCGATATGCTGCTCCGCGGCGAAGTGCCCGACGGCAGCACGGTCGCAATCGACGAGGGGGATGGGGAGTTGAAGATGGTGGTGGGGTAAGACGCTAAAGAGGTTAGCTGCCCAGCGTAGCAGTTATCAGGCAGGTAAGTGTCAACTGTCACTTTGATACAACACCGGTTCGGAAACTTGTGGAGCCTCCACCAAAAAGCCCCCCGTTTTCTTTGACAGGGTCAGGCCGGTGATGCAGTTTCCTGCCTAGCTGGCGTGGGGTCGGGGGAAATCTCTTTTTTGAGGTAAGCTGGGGGTGCCCTTGGGCGCAGCTTCAGTTTTTTAAGGTCCTCGGCTTTATGTCTCTTCGCTGTGGACTGGAGCTCTCATGAAAAAGTTTGATGAATGCACTTTGAAGACCCTTGCCGGATCCGTTTCCGCCTTGGCGCTTATTCTGTCGGCGCCGGTTGCCGCACAAGATCAGGATTCGCAGACCGGTGAGGTCAGTCCCGGCGATGCTGAACAAGCGCCCGCTGACGTTACCTCCGGAGTAGACGAAGAAAGAGCCCCGGAAGGCGCCATTGTTGTTACCGGTTCGCGTATTCAGCGGACCGACACCTACAGCAGCATCTCGCCGCTGCAAGTCCTTGAAACCGAGAGGCTAAGGGACGCTGGTGAATTCGATGCAGCGTCGATTCTTCAGCAGAGCGAATCTGCGGCTGGCACTCAGATCGATGCGACTTTTCAAGGCTTCGTGCTGAACAATGGCCCCGGCTCGCAAACGCTCGACCTTCGCGGCCTCGGCGCCGATCGTACACTGCTTCTGGTCAACGGTCGTCGTCTGGCGCCGGCGGGCGTCGAAGGCGCGCCGACCAATCCCTCTATCAACCTCATCCCGTCGTCTCTGGTAGCTCGCTACGACCTGTTGCTCGATGGTGCGTCGTCCGTCTACGGTTCGGACGCAGTTGCCGGCGTTGGCAACATCATTCTGCGCAACGACTTCGAAGGTCTGGAGCTCGATGTAAGCGGTGATTACAACGAGCAGGGTGCCGGTCATGATTACCGGATCAGCGGTGCCTGGGGCAAGTCGGGTTCCAACTGGAATTTCGGCATTGGTGCCGAATACCAGCGCCGCGACGAAGTGACATTTGGAGATCGTGACTTCCTCGCCGGTTGTAACACCCATTACGAAATCACCGATTCGGGCGAAATCCGTACCCTTGGTATTTCGGATGATGCCAACACGCGTCGTCTTAGCGGGGGCGCTATCAGTGAAAACCTCTCCCCGTGCACGGTCGACGCGGCTGTGCGTCGTATCATTCCCAATAGCCCGTTGTTTTTCAGCTCGATCTATTACGATGAAACCGTCTTCGCCTCGACCGGTCAGGCCGGTAACACGGGCATTCCGAATTTCAGCGATGCCTTAGATGCCTTTGGCGACCCCGTCGATCGCAATGGTGACGGCTTGCTAGACGTGGATTTCTCTCAGGTTACCCGGAACGGTACGGACCTGACGCCATCTTTCATCAGTCCGCAGGACCTTTACAACGTGATGGCGTATGGTGAGTACACCTTCGGTGGCGACCTGGGGATCACACCCTTTTTCGAAGCCAACTACAGCCGGGCCGAAGTAACAGCACGCAGCCAGCAGCCGCAGCTCTTTCCTTTTGTTCCGGGCAGCAATCCATTTAACCCCTGTAACATCGCAAACAACGATTGCGGAGCGGCCAACAACAGCTTCGATGGGCTGGATACCTTTGGAGGAGGTGCCTTTGCTCGTCCGACAGGAGTGTCTTACACCGTACGGCCGGTGGTTGGTGTCACAGGAGACCGTAACGTTGTCGAAACCGTCCAGGAACAGTATCGCGGCGTTTTCGGGCTGAAGGGCAACCTGCCGTTCATTAAGCTCGCTTCGGATAATGACTGGACTTTCGAAATCTCTGGCGTCTACTCGCGTTCCGAAGGCAAGTCTTCGCGTGCGGGTATTCGCAATGACCGCCTCGCGCTTGCGCTGGGGATGGACCCCACGGTATCCAATCCGACTGGTCGAGCAACGCCGGTCGTGCTTGCCGGCGGGGCCTGTGCAACCAGCGGCTTTGCGAACCCTGAGCTTCTTCAGCCCGACGTCGTGGCCGGCTGCGTGCCTGTGAACCTCTTCGCCCCGAGCCTATTTCGTACCGCGGTGGGCGATTTCGCTAGCCAGGCTGAACGCGACTACCTGTTCGATACACGCGATTTCGACACGACCTACGAACAGACGATTCTTTCTACCTATGTGCAGGGTAGCTTGTTCGAACTGGCAGGAGGTACGGCCAAGGCCGTCATCGGCGGCGAGTACCGCAAGGACAAGCTGAATTCGATCCCAGACCTGGTTGCTTCGGAGGGCTTGTTCTTCGGCTTCTTCGCCGACCAGGGCGCGCAGGGTAGCAAGGAAGTCTACGAAGCGTTCGGTGAGCTCGATCTGCCTCTTATGGCAGGCCGTACTCTGGTCGAGGACCTCCGGGTCAACCTTTCGGGCCGTATCACGAAGGACGAATTCTACGGTACGAACGAAACCTACTCGATCAAGTTCGGCTGGCGTCCAATCGAGCAGCTGCTGATCAAGTCTTCCTACGGCACTTCGTTCCGTTCACCGAACCTCCGCGAACTCTTCCTTGCCGGACAGTCTGGTTTCGGCAACATCCTTGATCCGTGTGCGGTTCCTACGGTTGCCTTCGCCCCGTTGGCTGGAGGGTACATTGCAGCCAACGATACGCGTGATCCGTTCGTTCTTGCCAACTGTGTCCGTGAAGGCCGCGATCCGACAGTTGTCGGTACTGATGGTGCGACCGCGATTCAGACCGCGAGCGTCGAAATCACTTCGGGCGGCAGCTTCGAACTCGATCCGGAAACCTCGCGTTCGTTGACGGCAGGCTTCTCGTTCGCGGAAGGTTTCGGACCCGTAGATTTCAACTTCAACTTCAACTACTATGACATTAAGGTAAAGGGGGCAATCGCGGAGCCGACTGGTCAATTTATTGTCAATCAGTGCTTCCTGCGTGATGAAGACACCCGGTCCAACTTCTGCGACTTCGTTGACTTCGACACCGACCTGGCATCGCGCCAGCTTATCACCGACGTGTTCGCGGGCTTTGTGAACATCAATGAGGAAGCTGTCCGGGGGATTGACCTCAACGCCGATTTCTCGACAGATGTTCAGGCCTTCGGGAAGACCATCGATCTTGGTCTTAACTTACGGGCGAACCACCTGATCCAGCGCGATTCGGTTTTCCTGACCGACCTTGGAGAACGGACTGTTGACGAAGATGCAGGTGACTTCGGCTTCCCGTCTTGGACCGGAAGGGCGATACTCTCTGCTCGCGTAGATAACGTGAGCTTCACCTGGCAGACTCGGTACATTGGTCCTGTGGAGCAGCAGGAGGATGGAATCGACCCGCTGTCCGATGCTTTCGGTCGCGGCCCTGACGGTGCACCGACCGGGTTCATCGGGAATACATGCCTTGGTAACGGTTCTGGTACCTTCAATGCTGCAACGGGCGTATTCACTCCGGACGGGGTTGTGCCCGGCGACGGCGTGTTCTGTCGGGACATCGGCTTTGCTGGCGATTACTTTGTCAGCAACGCTTCGGTCCGCGTCCGCTTTGATCGCTTCGATGTCCGCGTCGGCGTGTCGAACATTTTCGACAAGAAGCCGCCGCTGATCGACACCAACGAAGTGTTCGGCATTTCAAACACTCCTATCGGGAACGGGTACGATCTCAATGGTCGGGAATTTTTCGGCTCGATTGGGGTAAAGTTCTAAACCACACCAATTAATAGTTGAATGCTGTTTCAGAGGCGGCCTCGCAGTATATCTGCGGGGCCGTTTTCTTATGCAATTGACCTCACTTGAGCGGAGCGGTCTGCAACTTGCAGCTCATGCCAAGGACTTGGTTGCCAGGTTGGCAGATGTTCTGCTGTGTGTTTCTCATCCTTCGGATGAATCGCGGTCGGCCGAATATTCCATAGCGCCGGAGGATGCCACGTCCTTCCGAGAAGCTTTAAGCGAGATCCGCAGCCGCAAATTTAGCGCGCCGAATTTCCTGGATAGCTAAGGCAGTCACATGCCGCGCACGTAGCGTGGCCGGGTTAACTATCAACGAAGCTACCCAGCAGGTTACTGCAAGCGGCTTTGCCTTTTCAAAATCACAGCAGATTGGTATTAGCGACGCAGGACTAAATTTCGGGTAAAATGGCCTTTCGCCATACTTCCCCCAGACCAGCCTGCAACTCAATTTGCTTAATCCATTTGCCGACCATATCCATTTCTTCGTCGAACACCCCGCTGGCGCTTTGCAAGTCACCCTTCCTTCTGATCGCGGCGTAATTGCCGCCAAGTTTGGCGTGGGTACGGAATATCGGCGAACTGGCGGCGCTCTCTGTCTGCGCTCTCGTGATATTTAGCCCGGTAAACCGAGCTATGGCCCGCAAACTTTCGGCGCGGCTTTCGTTGAAGCGGTCACTATCGAGTGAACGGATTCGGGCACCCGAAGGACCGCTGATGTTCGCTTCGAACCACCTGCGCTGGAGAAGCCAGGCAAGCCCTGCAACTTGTAAATCGCTGAGCAGGAAATTCTCTCGTGAATCAATTCCCAGATCAAGCGGAGCATAAGATTGCACTTCGAGATAAAGGTTTCGCGCCCATCGCCGCCCAGGCAAGCCTTTGCGATTGACCGCTTTCACGAAATCGGGGAGGCTGTTGCTTATCAATACGGCTTTTGCTTCGGGCAGCGCGTGCATCAACGTCGGGATCAATCGGTTAGCATGGTTGGTTGGCTTGACAAAAACAGCCTGCACCGCGGCGTCAGCATTGATCCGGGCGCGTGCTAGCAACATTAGGCATGGTTTGATGAAACGCGTTCCCGCCTCCCCTGCATTGGCAAGACTGGCGATAATTCCTGGCTCACTCATTCCAACGGACACTCCGTTAATATTCATCGTCCGTGCTAGTAAGGTCGAGCGACAAAACGCAGTGTGAAAGATGAAATGCAATTGCCCGGTTTCGGGCTGCATCGCGACAAGTTCGTCGAGCGAAACCGTCGCCGAGTCAACCGCCGTCTCAGGTGTGTAATCGGCGAGGAAACTGGCGCCCGAAAATGCTTGAGGCGGTAGTTTTAAAAACTCAACCCGGCCTCGCTTCAAATCGATCCGGTGAGGAATCCAGTAGGGATCCGAAGATAGTAATGCGCTGTCGGCCACGGATTTCCACTAATGCAGTTGGCGCAGTAATCAAGTGAGCAAGAAGCCATTAGGGTGGTGCTTGGTCATGGCGTCGCGAAGTCAGCCGATCCTTGTGCCCTTTACTCCGGCCTGACCCTCAATCCTGACGAAATAGCTGTTGAGTGCCGCTTTTTTGAAAATCACCCTCTGGCCTGGTTCAAGCGCTCTCAGGCGCGAAGGGACGCCGTTGATTTGCCACACCGCTCCTTCTTCTGTTTGAAACACCCAGGCATTGCGGCGGATCTGTTGAGCGCTCGTAATGGTAGTTTCCAGCAGATCGAGCTGCTTTTCGTCACCAACTTTTCCATCGCCGAACAAACCGATGTCGGGAAGTGCGAAGCCAAACAGCCGCCGCCGGGTCTGGTTGGCCGCTTCCTTGTCGACAATCCTAAGATCGCCGCTTTCCTGAGCTGCAACCACCACCCCGACTGCGGCGTCGAAGCAGGCCAGCCGTTCCTGATCGCCAGCAATCGAACGACAGGACTTGAGCGCTTCGAAATCGTTCGGTGGGGCAGGTTCTTCCTGAGCGTGTCCAGCCGTGGCAGCACAGAACGCAGCACCGATCAACAGAACATTCCAACAATTGCGGAGATTTGGTTGACGCATTTTGTGTTCCTAACAGGGAGCTTATAACCCAATTTTTCGCGGAGTTGCCACAGTTGCGGCCTCGTTCCAACTGTAACTGACCCACTGTAACCGGAATGACACACTCCATGCGCTGAGTTGCCGCAAACCCCTCGATGTCGTTGAATCTGCGCGGCCACACTCGTAGACGGCGCAAATTCGGGCGTAGGCCTGATAAGCAATATTCCAACAAAATGGGTGCCGAAGTGGTGCCCAGACACTAAGGGAATCGCAATGTCCAACCGCTTTACTAAGTCTGCGCTACTCGCAGGCACCGTCATGGCTGGTGCCATGATTGCTACACCAGTCGTCGCTCAAACAGTCGACGCCGAGAACGAGGCCGCCGTGCAGGCAGGCCCGGATGCTCCTGAAAATTTCATCGTGGTTACCGGTTCGCGCATTCAGCGCCGTAACATTGAATCCGCGGCGCCTGTCGCGGTCGTGAGCGCGGAAGAATTCGAATTTTCGGGTACGGTCAATGTCGAGAACGTAATCAACACGCTGCCACAGGTAATCCCAGGCACGACCTCATTCTCAAACAACCCCGGCAACAACGCATCAACGCTGAACCTTCGCGGGTTGGGCACGCCGCGCACTCTGGTATTGGTCAATGGTCGTCGCTGGATGTCCTTCGACACCAACCAAATCGTCGATCTCAACACCATCCCGTCGTTCCTGATTGATTCGGTCGATGTGGTTACCGGCGGCGCTTCTGCGGTTTACGGTTCCGATGCGCTCGCAGGCGTGGTCAACTTCCGTCTGAAGCAGGTTGATGGCATCGAAGTCGGCGGCCAGTACAACCTTACCGAACGCGGTGATGGTGCCCGGTACGAGGTACATGGCGCAATCGGCACATCGTTTGACGATGGTCGCGGCAGTGCGACAGTGTTCGCCGAGTATTACAACCGTAAACCGATTTTCCAGTCAGGGCGTGGCTTTTCGAACTTCGCATTGGGCGGTGAAAGCTTCGATGAACCGCTGCAGCGTTTCGGTTCGGGTACCCCGCCTGAGGGCCGTGTAAACGTTCCGGGTACCGCGACCGTGCGGAATGCAATCGACCTCAACGGTGACGGCGACACGACTGACGCAGGCGAGGCGGCGGTTACCCGCCCAATCGGTTCTGGTCTGGTGCTGGATGATGGCCTGTTCCGTACACCTGGCGTTGCTACGCCCACTGCAGGCAATTCTTTCAACTACGCGCCTGATAACTATCTGCAACTTCCGCAGGAGCGCTATTTGATTGGTGGTTATGCCGATTACGAATTCTCAGATGGGCATTCCGCGTATACGGAAGTTTCTTTCGTCAACAATCGCGTAGCAGCAGAGCTGGCTGCAACGCCAGTTACCGGTACCTTCAATGTAAACATCGCAGCAGTTTCCCCTTTCTTGTCGGCTGCCGTGATCAATGAACTGAATATTATCGATCAGCGCGAGGCCGCCGCGAGTGCGGAGCGCGTTGCCAACGGTCTTTCGGCACTTCCGACTGCCGAACTTGGCGTCATCAGCACGGCCATCAACCGCCGTACGAACGAAAGCGGGTCACGCAATAGTTTGGACGAACGTAACGCATTCCGTGTGCTAGGTGGTGTTCGTGGCGAAGTCACTGATACGATCAACTATGATGCTTACTACATGTATTCGCGTACCCGGAATGCAAACATTCAGGCGGGCAACATTTCTCGCTCGGCGTTTCAACGGGCACTAGATGGGACAGATTCTGCAATCAATATCTTCGGGTTGGGTCAGCTCACGCCTGCGATGGTCGATCAGATTTCCATCCAGGCACAGAACGGTGATATCTCGACGGTTCAGGTTGCCAGTGGTGTTGTGTCCGGCACATTCGGCGACTTCGCAATCGGCGGGGCACAGCCAATCGGCTTCGCGCTCGGTGCAGAATACCGTAAGGTCGGATCAGAATTTCTTCCCGACACAGCTCTTTCTTCGGGCGACGTGATTGGCTTCAACGCTGGTGATGCGACTGAAGGTAGCTACAATGTCAAGGAAGTCTTCGGCGAGTTGAGCGTTCCGATTTTCGAAACGGATGGCGGCGCGCGTTTGGCATTGACCGGTGCCGGTCGTATCTCCGATTATTCACTGGAAGCTGTTGGCACAACTTACACCTATGCCGGCGGTGTCGAATTCTCGCCCATCCGTGATGTGACACTACGCGGACAGTATCAGCGTGCTGTACGTGCTCCGAACGTCGCAGAACTTTTCCAGGGTCAGGCTATCAACTTCCCAGGCGTTGTCGATCCCTGCGCGAACGCAACCACGGGTGCCGATCCGGCGACCCGGGCTACCTGTATTGCACTCGGCGTCCCTGCTGGAAACGTCGGCGGAGGTCTGATTGTTCAGCCGAATGCGCAGATTCCAGTGCTGATTGGCGGCAACCCGAACCTAGAAGAAGAAACCTCAGACAGCTACACTGTGGGTATCGTTCTGCAGCCTAGCTTCCTGCCTGGCTTCACCCTGACAGCCGACTATTTCGATATCACGATCGACAATGCGATCGCATCTGTTGGCGGAAGCCCGCAGGGCGCATTCGACCTGTGCTTCGTGACTGTCGCCGATGCGGCCAACCCGGTCTGCGATGCCTTCCGCGGTGTTCGCAATGTTGACGGTGCAATCGTGGTCGATAACCCGCCGTTGATCTCGCAAGCCAACATCTCGAGCCTTGGCGTTAGCGGGGTCGATGTTGAAGCCAACTATACGACAACGATTCCGTTCTCGCTCCTCACGGATACTGGGGAGCAGCGCGTTAACCTGTCGTTCCTGGGCACTTGGACTGACAGCGCTTTTGTTACCCCGGTTGTTGGTATTGAAGATACTGTCGAATGTGCCGGCAAGTTTGGTGGCCGGTGTGGTGAACCCACACCTTCCTTCAAATGGACGAGCCGTGCTACGTTCATTGATGGTCCGTTGACTACCTCCATCCGTTGGCGTCACCTAAGTGGTGTAGCGGACGAAGATGACGCAGTGCTGTTTTCAGATTTCAATGGTGTGGAGCGAATCCCAGCCTACGATCTGATCGATCTGACGTTGTCGGTTGCCGCCAATGAAAACCTGACCATGACGTTTGGTGTCAATAATATCTTTGATACAATTCCAATGACACCTGAATTTGATGCCGATGGCATAGTGACGAACTCGAATAACGGATCGTTGCTTGGTGATAATCAGGAACAGGCCAATACATTCCCGAGCACTTTTGACGTTTTGGGACGTGACTTCTTCGTCTCGGCGACATTGAAGTTCTAAAACCTAAAGCATCGTAAACTAAATTGGGCGGCGGATCTTAGGGTTCGCCGCCTTTTTTATGCGATAGTGAACCGAATGAATCCGACTTTCACAGTCAGTTCTCAAGATTCTTACCACATTGATCAGAGATCAGATTGTGTGAACCAAAATGCGAAAGTCAGCGAATGGTGCGCTTTTGCCAGCTTCAATTACCGGTTCAATGCTGAGTTGGGTCAATCCGCCCGCCGCGATGGTGCGCAAAAATTCGGTATCGTCGGCCGTGCGTGCACACGCAGCTTCCAATGAAGCGATACGGCCCAGTTCGTTCGTAGCCTTCGCCGCGATCTGATCGAGCAGCACTTGCACATTTGCAGTTACATCGTTCCGCCCCAAGGCTAGCGATTGCCGCACGGCTTCGGCAACCTCCCATGCCGCAGAATGAGCGCCGAACAGCCGCGCACCCTCTGCTGGTGCAACGGCAATTTCCGTTGGAACCGCTGAAACGCCGGCGGCCCGCAACACGAGGCTCCGTTTGGCTTTCTCGATCAGTTTTTGATCATGCAGCGCCCAGTTTAACTGCTTCCGCCGTTCGAGATTTTGCTCGAGAATAGGGCCATCCTGCCGATGCGTCAGGATCGCAAACCGCCCTCCGGGCTGTAGAACGCGTGCGACTTCCGCCGAAACTTTGGCAATATTGCCGTATTCGAAGCCGAATTGACTGGTGACCGCAGAAAACGCCCCGGCACGGAACGGAAGTTGTTCCATCGGCACCCCTGAGCGCATCTTTGTGCCTTTAAGCGGCGCGGGAAGTACCGGCGCAAGATCAATGCCTGTCAGTTTCGCGTCTCGTCGGGCCTCAAATATCCAATGCATCACCCGGCCATCGCCCGTCGCAAGGTCCAATATGCGCGCCTTTACAGGCATTGTCTTGGCAAACCTGGTCCATTTCTGTGCCTGGGCGGCGCCGACGCCAAGGTGTGCGTTCGGTAAGCAACCTGCCTTCGACTTCGCACCCGTAGTCCAGAAATCGCGCCAAGCGTCCGCTTCGTCGTGGTGGTTCATACGGCTTCCCGCACCGGCGTTACGTCAAATGCAACAGTCATCCGCCGACCATCGGGGAAGGGACGGGTGCCGTGGTAAAGCGTACTGGGGAAGAGTGCCAGATATCCGGCTCGCGGGGGAAAAGCGGCGATGGGTTCAAGGCCTATTCCCAGATCTTCAGGAGGACGTCCCAATTCAAGCCACCCTGCCCGAGGATCGGCATCAGCCGCAGCACTTTCGGCTTGAGGACACTCGCAGTACAATGCGGAAGAGATCATTCCGAGGGGATGGATGTGCGATGCGTGTTTATCCCCGCCTCCCGTCAACCGAACAGACCACGATCCAGCAATTTCCCACGGAGTGTCGCGGTGACGCAGAATTGGATGCGTTGGATCTCTGTGTGGCATTGCCGCACGATGCTCTTCGATCGTGGAGAGAATTGCACCACGCAGCGCAGAAAATTCCGGTTCTGTGCGATCAAACAGCAATGCCCGGGATTGGGTGCCGCCACGCAGCGATTGGCCAAGCGGTTGCGCAGATGCATCGTGGATCTGGTGGAGCTTTGCAATTGCGGATGGCAATATCTTATCCGCATCGTGCAGCTGCAGAAAGGCGACAAGCCCCTGCTGGTGGTGCAGCCATTCTTCCCGCTGATCGCCGGTCAGACGCCACAATACGCTCCTCAGCGCCCAGGCGGACACGGACATGGGATCTTCTTCCAGCACGCTGTCCAGGAGGATTTCCGCACGGTCGAATTCGCTTCGCCGCAGCCGGTGCCGCGCAAGATGAAGCCGATCTTCCCTGCTCTCAACCAAGAGCGAGTTCCACAACGTTTCTGCCCGCTCAACCTCCCCCGATGCGCTTGCGTAGACAGCCTCGAGCAGGGCGAACTGCTGGTCATTGGGAAATCGTGTTCTCGCACGCTGTGCAATTGCTGCAGCATCTTTGTTGCGATCCCGTCCGGCCAGCACGGCGCACAACTCCGCAGGAATAGCCGGATCCTGCGGCGCACGACCCATGGCAGTTTCGTAATGTGAAGCGAAGTCTGCTTCGCCAGCAGCCAGCCGAAGTTGGGCCAGGAACTGCAAGCCTTCAAGCCAATGCGGGGCTTGCTCGAACAACTGTTCGGCAATGTCGCGCGCTGCATTTACCTCCCCGGCTGCATCCAGCGCCTGTGCGCGCCCGAGCCACAACTCGGGATCTCCATTTGTCACCGCCAGCGCCTGTTCGTAGCGGGACGCCGCGCTGGGCTCTCCCCGTTCCAGCGCGAGCCGGGCTCGGCCATGCAGAGCGCGGGGATGTCCGGGTTCGAGATCAATGCACCGATCGTACCAGTGCGCTGCCTCGGCCAAATTGTGGAGACCGCGCTCTGCCGTGGCCCGCACGGAACAATAGCGTGCGACGTTCTGGCCCTCTCTTGCGAACGGCTCCAGCGCTGCTGCCGCATCGCGATAGCGCTCCATGCTGGTTAGCGCGATGGCATAATTGATCGTGAATTCGAGCACGTCGGGTGCAAGCTGAACCGCAGACGCGAATTGGTGCGCAGCTTTCTCGAAGTCCTTCATACCCATCGCGGCGTGACCTGCGGAATTCGCCAGCGCCGCGTCAGCGGGAAGGGCTGCCACTCCTTGCTCCAGGATTGCGAGCGCACCGGCGACGTCCCCCGCCTGGCGGGCAACCTGAGCCTTCGCCCGCCATTGATCTGCAGGAACTGCGCTCATTTCCTGTGCCCTGATGCGTTCACCGGTCCCGCAACCAGCCCGAAATGGCATAGCGGCCGACGGGCGCGAACTGTGGTACAAAGCCCACCGAATGCGGTTGCGGCACGGTGAACAAGTTCAGCGAATTGAAACGCGGGCGGAACCCCTGGACTATGTCGCCATCTTCATTGAAGAAATTGAGATAGCCGCCCCAGTCGGGCTTCCATTCGTCAATGGTCATATTCAACACATAGGCGACGCGCCAACCTTCCGCGACGTGGCTGTCGATATGAAACGCAAGGAAATTTTGCGGCCCGAACAGCGTTGCGTTTCCGTCTGCCTTCACCAGTCCGGTCTCCCCCGTTACTTCAGCGGCGAGCGAAAGAAATTCCGGTGTATTCAGATATTCCAGCAGAATATCGTGGGGTCCGTCTTCGTTCCACTTTCCAAGATAGCCTTCCACCATGGGGTAGTGGCCATAAAGAAAGCCATAGTCGCCTGTTCCGACGGCGCGAAAACTGGCCGTCGCCAGCTCCTGTATTCTGGCACGTCCCCCTGTGGTGGCGACATCATTGGCCCGCAACGACTGCGGACCCGGCGGATTGGCGATTCCAGCTTGTGCCGCGATGCCCCATGGTGTGGCGCTCGCAAGAACGGCGCGAATTTCCTGCGCCGTTTCCTCGGTCAGAACATCCCGTATCTGGACTCGCGAATTTGCAGCAAACTCCTCCGCCAATGCACGGCGATCGAGGTGCGGGTTAATTTCGAACAGTTTTTTAGCCATGGCGGGTGGGAGACGAACTCGCTTTTCGAAAATCTGGCCATGTTCCTACAGCCGTGTACTGGAGAATGGCAAGTGGTCGGATGTGCAGCTTGTCTGCGCTTTGCCCAGCTTGACTGCCATAAAGCCCCGCCCTACCGAATTGGAAAATTTGCATCCTCGAGAGCCTTTCGGAGAAATCGCCATGACCACCGCCTATATCGTCGACGCTGTCCGAACTGCCGGCGGGCGCCGCGGTGGGCGGCTGGCCGGGGTGCATCCGGTCGATCTGGCGGCGGCATCGCTCGATGCGCTGGTGGGGCGCACCGGCATTGATCCGGGCGCAGTGGAAGATGTCATCATGGGCTGCGTCAGCCAGGGCGGCGAACAGGCCATGCAGGTCGGGCGCAACGCCGTGCTGGCGAGCAAATTGCTCCCCGAATCCACTCCCGCCGTGACGATTGATCGGCAGTGCGGATCGTCCCAGCAGGCGATCCAGTTCGCTGCGCAGGCGGTGATGTCGGGCACGCAGGATATGGTGATCGCCGCCGGAGTCGAAAGCATGAGCCGGGTGCCGATGGGCTCTACCGCCAGCTTCCACATGAAGGAAGGGCTGGGGACGTATAAGTCACCCGGTCTGGAGGAAAAATACCCCGGCATCATGTGGTCCCAGTTCATGGGCGCGGAGATGATCGTCGACAAGCACGGGCTGACCAAGGACGATCTCGACCGGTTTGCCTATGAAAGCCACCGCCGCGCAATCGCCGCCACACAGGCGGGCGCGTTCGATGCGGAAATCGTGCCGATCACTATCAACACGCCTGATGGCGAGCAGCAGCACACCGTGGACGAGGGCATCCGCTTCGACGCAACTTTGGAAAGCATCGCATCGGTCAAGCTGCTGAGCGAAAATGGTCGGCTCACCGCGGCATCCTCCAGCCAGATCTGCGACGGGTCCAGCGCGGCGCTGATCGTGTCGGAAAAAATGCTGCGGGAACATGGGCTTACCCCGATGGCGCGGATCCACAATCTGACCGTGACAGCGGGCGATCCGGTGATCATGCTGGAAGAACCCCTGTTCGCCACCGACCGCGCCTTGCAGCGGGCCGGACTGTCGATCAATGACATCGACCTGTTCGAAGTGAACGAGGCGTTTGCCTGCGTCCCCTTGGCGTGGCTCAAGCACACCGGGGCCGATCCGGCGAAGCTGAACGTCAATGGCGGTGCGATTGCGCTGGGCCATCCGCTCGGCGCGTCGGGCACCAAATTGATGGCCACCTTGCTCCATGCGCTGAAAGCACGCGGAAAACGCTATGGTTTGCAGACGATGTGCGAAGGCGGCGGTGTTGCCAACGTCACCATCGTCGAAGCACTTTAGAGCGGCCCATAATAGAGCCAGTACACAAGAGGATTTCAGAAGATGTTTTTGAATAGCAATACCGCCGCAGTCGTCACCGGCGCTGCATCTGGCCTGGGTGAAGCCACCGCGCGGGCACTGGCGGCCCAGGGCGTCAAGGTCGCGATCTTCGATCTGCAGGAAGAAAAGGGCAAGAAGGTTGCCGAGGAAATCGGCGGCATTTTCTGCGAAGTGAATGTCACCGATGATGCCTCTGTCGATGCCGGCTTTGCTAAAGCACGCGAGGCGCATGGACAGGAGCGTATCCTGGTCAATTGCGCAGGCGTCGGCAATGCAATCAAGACGGCCAGCCGGTCCAAGACCGATGGTTCGATCAAGCACTTCCCGCTCGATGCGTTCAATTTCATCATCCAGATCAACCTGGTCGGGACATTCCGCTGCATTGCCAAATCGGCGGCCGGAATGCTGACGCTCGATCCGCTGGAAGATGGCGCGCGCGGGGCAATTGTGAACACCGCCAGTGTCGCCGCCGAAGATGGCCAGATGGGTCAGGCTGCCTATGCCGCGTCGAAGGGCGGGGTGGTTGGCATGACCTTGCCGATCGCGCGCGACCTGATGAGCGAAGGCATTCGGGTGAACACCATCCTGCCGGGCATTTTCAACACCCCGCTGATGAACGCCGCGCCCGATGCGGTGAAGGATGCGCTGGCGGCTTCGGTACCGTTCCCAAAGCGGCTCGGCTATCCCGAAGAATATGCGCAGCTGGCGCTGGCGATGATCGGCAACGGCTACTTCAATGGCGAGGATGTGCGTCTCGACGGCGGCATCCGGATGGCCCCGCGCTGATCGGGGCGAATCGACGATGACGAGGAGAGCGTGATGGGCGATTTCAGCCAGATCCGATATGAGGTCGAGGGCCCCGTCGCGACTATCACGCTCAACCGTCCGGAGAAGATGAACGCCTACACCCGTCACATGATGCGGGAAATCTGCGCGGCGATGGATCTGGCGGACGGCGACGACGCGGTTCGGGCGGTGATCTTTACCGGTGCGGGCGACCAGGCCTTTTGCGCGGGAGCCGACCTGACGCCGGAAGGCGGAGGAGGGCCGTTTTCCAGCGATGCACCGGTCGAGGATCTGTCGGATGACAGCGTGCGCGACGGGGGCGGGCGGCTGGCTTTGCGGCTGTTTCAATCCACCAAACCGCTAATCTGCGCCTGCAACGGAGTGGCAGTGGGCGTGGGTGCGACCATGCAACTGGCGATGGATTTCCGGCTGGCGGCGGATAGCGCACGTTACGGCTTTGTCTTTGCCCGGCGCGGTATCGTGCCCGAGGCGTGTTCAAGCTGGTTCCTGCCCAAGATCGTGGGAATTTCGCAGGCGCTGGAATGGTGCATGACCGGCCGCGTGTTCGATGCGGAGGAGGCGCTGCGCGGGGGACTGGTCCGGTCGGTCCATCCCGCAGCGGAACTGATGGATGCGGCGCAAACCCTAGCGCTCGAAATCGCGGATAACACCAGTGCCGTATCGGTTGCCATGACGCGCGCGATGCTGTGGCGGCTGTCGTCTGCGGAACACCCGATGGTGGCACACCGGGTCGATAGCCGCTCGATCTTCCGCTTGTCCAAAGGCGCTGATGCACGCGAGGGCATCCAGAGCTTCCTCGAAAAGCGGCGTCCCGAATTTCCGGGCAAGATATCGCGCGATATGCCGGACTTCTACCCTTGGTGGGACGAACCTGGCTTCGAATAACCAATAATCCAGCCCGCTGCTGATCCGGCGTCTTGTGTTCCAGGCCGGTTTAGGTAGGAATTCAGAAAATGTCAGATAAAGCTTCCGCGGCTTTGAGCCTTGCCGACTTTCTGCCCTACCAGCTTTCGATTACTTCGAACGCGGTCAGCAATCGGATTGCCGAAGTATATCGCAGCGAATTCGGCCTGAGAGTTACCGAATGGCGGGTGATGGCGGTGCTGGGTGACAGCGGACCGCTGACCCAGAGAAGCCTGACTGATCTTACCCTGATGGATAAGGTCGCGGTCAACCGGGCATGCAAGGTGCTGGAGGGACGCGTCCTGATCAGCCGCATGGCAAATGCCGATGACGGCCGATCCCACCTGCTGGCCCTGACTGACGCAGGCCGGAAGGTGCACGACCGGATTGTGCCGATGGCCCGGGCAATGGAAAACCGATTGCTGGAACCGCTCGATGAAGCCGAACGCGGGGTCTTCATTTCGTTGTTGAGGCGCCTGCGCGACCAATCGGACGAGATTGGCCCCGCCATCACAGCAGGCAATGGCGGGGCCCGATCATCTTCGGTCAGGTCGTAAGGGCGGACGCCCTCTATTCGGGTGGACCGTCCGCGAAAGCGTCGCTGATCGAACAGGCCGCTGGTCCAAGGATCACGATGAACAACACCGGAAGGATGAACAAGATCAGCGGAATGGTCATGATCGCGGGCAGGCGCGCGGCCTTTTCTTCGGCGCGCATCATTCGTTCATTGCGGAATTCGGCAGAAAGGACGCGTAGTGCCGACGCCAGCGGGGTACCGTAGCGTTCGGTCTGGACCATGGTGGTCACCACCCCTTTTACCGATTCGAGATCGACCCGGTAGGCGAGATTGTTGAACGCCATCTTGCGCTCCGTCAGGAACGACAGTTCGATTGCGGTGAGGGCGAATTCGTCACCCAGTTCAGGATAGGCACGGCCAAGTTCCTTGGCGACTCGGTTGAACGCGGCATCGACGGTCAAACCGGCTTCGGCGCAGATGACCAGCAGGTCGAGCGCGTCGGGCAAACCCTTGCGGACCAGATCGGTGCGTTTTTTGGCCTTGTTCTGAAGGAACACTTCAGGGCCTTTGTAGCCAGCCAGAAGCGCGACCGCGAAGCCGGCAAAACGTTTGAAGCTGCCCCATTCGGGAAACATGTCGGACACATAGAAGGCATACGCCGCAATGCTGCCCAGCACGATTGGCAAGACCAGCCGCGCCATAATTACCACCACGGCCAGTTCCTTGTTACGGATACCGGCGTGGGCCAGTTTTTGCTGAACCGCTTCGATCTGGCTTTGCTGCAGGACTTTCAAGCCCGCGAGCGTGTCTTTCACGCGCTCGGTGCCCTCGGTCTTGTGGATCAGGCTGCTGCGCTTCCTGGTGTTTGCCTTGACAATACCGGCTTTCAGCTCGTCGCGGCGTGCATTGAGTGCCTTCAAACGGCTGGCCATAGGATCTCTGACGGTGACGGCAGCATAGATCGCCAGGATGACGGCCAGTGCAGCGACACCGGCCAGGATCGTACCGACGAAAATTACATCGAAGCCGAGCAGTGTTGGTCCAGGCGGGGTGTTGATCATTGTCTTGTTCCTCGCTCAGATCTCGAAGCTGACCATCTTGGCCATGATGAACGCCCCCATAGACATCCAGACTGCGCCGCCCATCCCGATGACCATCAGGCGCTCGTCAACGAAAAATGTCCCGATGTACGTCGGGTTGATCCACCAGATCATGCCGAACACGATGAAGGGCAGGGCACCCACAATGTAGGCAGAGGCCTTGGATTCCGAGCTCATGGCCCGGATTTTGAGCTTCATTTGCGCTCGTTTGCGCAATACATCGCCCAGGTTGGACAGCGTTTCAGCCAGATTGCCCCCGGTTTCGCGCTGGATGGCCAGGGTAATCACGAAAAAATTGAATTCCGGGATCGCCATACGGTCGGCGGTTTCCTGGAGGGATTCCTCCATCGTACGGCCAATCCTGATCCGTTCGACCACGCCTTTGAATTCAGCGCCCACAGGGCCGGGCACTTCCTGTGCGACAACGCCCAGGGTTTCGGTCACCGGCAGCCCCGAACGCAGGCCCCGAACGAGCAAGTCGATCGCATCGGGGAATTTGGTATTGAACTGGTTGGTGCGCTTGTTGATGTGGAAATTGACCACCATGTGCGGAAGGCCCGCGCCGACTACCAAGCCGAGGCCCAAGGCGAGCATGGCTGCGCCCGACTGGAGAAATACCAGTACAGCAATGGCCAAGCCCAGGCCAAGCGAGCTGTAAAGATATTGCGAAACTGTCCATGTCTTGCCGGACCGGTCGAGCCGATTGGCGAGCGCTTCGCCGCGTGAGCCGGAGCCCGCGACCTTGAAAGCTTTGGGCTTGCGCGATGCGATCGCCTTCTTGAGCTGCGATTCAACCTTGGTGTTGGTGCTTTCGGAATGGCGATAGCGCACGGCATCGAGCCTGCGCTGGCTGGCTTTGCTAACTGACGGCCCGGCCAACAAAAAATAGCCGATGGCCATCAAGGTCATCATTCCGCAGACAACCAGCAGGAGCTGTAAAATGCTCATGTTTTTGTCCAGCCTTTCCTACACATCACTAAAATTGGACGGGGGTAGCTGCCCGACCCTTACGGCCGGGCAACCCCGACATCGGATTACTCGGCAGAAACCGATGTTTTCTTCTGCTTCTTCGCCAGCAAGGACTTGAGGTCGAAATTGCCTAGCAGGCTCTTCTTCTCGGGCTTTTCGGTTTCGGCCAGCTCGTCACTGGAACCGAGGATATAATCGCCCACCTGGCGGATGACGCTGCTCGATTTGCTCGAGCGATTGGCATCCACAAAGGTTTGACCCAGCTTGGCTGCGTTGGCCGCAGCTTTCGCGTCATAGGGGATGGAGAAATCGATCTTGCGTTCGATCGACGCCTCAAAATCGGCCTTGCTGATTTCCATGATTCCAGACTGGACCTTGTTGGCCACAATCACGGGACGTGCATGGGCAGCGTTGGATTTCAGCCAGGAGAGGATCCGGATGGTATCGCGGGCGGAAGCCAGCGTCATCTCGGTCGCCAGGACGATCACGTTCACATCTGCCAGCAAGTGCGGGAAATTGATCAGCATGTTGCGCGGCAGGTCGATCACGGTCATTTCGAATGCCTGGCGGAACTCTTCCTCCAGTTGCACGAATGCCGATCCATCGGTCATGAGCGGTGAATTGATCGGTGCTTCTGCCGACAGGATCGCCAGATTATCGTTCGCCCGGATCATGGCGCGTTCGATGAACAGGCCGTCGATCCGGCTGGGATTGTCGATCGCATCGGTCAGGCCGCGGCCCGGTTCCAGATCCAGCGCCAGCGCGCCGGTTCCGAAGTGAACGTCGAGATCGAGCAAGGCCGTTGGCATTTTGTGATCGGTGCTGAACAACCATGCAAGCGAGGTTGCCAGCGTGGAGGCACCAACACCGCCGCGAGTCCCGACAACAGCGGTCGAAATGTGCCGCTTGGCCGCATTGGGATCATTTGTCTTCGGCGAGGAGAAGACCGCCTGCGCCTGGGCGAGGGTTTCCCGCAGATGTCCCGCGGAAAGCGGCTTCAGCAGGTAATCGTGAATCCCGCTGCCCAGAAGGTCCCGGTACAGCCGCACATCATTTACCTGGCCGATGGCGATCACCACCGTGCCGGGCTCGCAAACCTCGGCAAGGGCGTTGATATCGTTGAGCGGATCGCCGCTTTCGGACAGATCGACCATCAGGATGTTCGGGCTGGCCGCGACCGAGAGCGACTGGACTGCATTGCGCAGACCGCCCTTGTTGCATTTTTCCGGTTGCCAGCCCAGTTCGATCACGACCGGTCGCAGGACATCCAGCGCGGCTTCATCGCAGATGAAAGCGGCGAAGGGATCTCGGTTGCCGGCAGCGCCAGGTTTCCATGGAGCGTTCATTGAAATTTCCCCTTATTCTTCGCCTGTGGCGGTCTCTTTGAGACCGGCCTGACCCGTTGGTGCCTGGACGCGATAGCTGGCAATAGCCTTGGTCGACGTGGTAACGACTGTTTCGCCGGTGCCCTTCTGACCTGTGATCAGGTCTTCCGGATTGGCCACCATCGCTGCAAGATTGCCATTAATGGCGCAGCCATATCCAGCATGCGTAGCGTTGTTGTAATTCATGTCGGATTTTTCTTCCCAATCGGGACAGCCGGGTACCGAAGCACTGGACCGAGTGATGACCACGCGCGCAGCCCCCGGTTCGATATAGCCCGCCGTGACCGGCGCACCTTCTTCGACCAGAATTCCGTGGCGACCAGCCAGCTTGCTGATGGCATCGCGGGTGGCGCTGCTCATCATCGGATCATCGATCGAAATCCGGTCGCCGTAGCGCAGGTCCATCGATTGAAACCAGGCGGCCAGCCGCTGCTGTTCGGGGATGGACAATCCACCTGCTCCGGCCTGGACATCGAACGTGTAATTGGTCCGTTCGACAACCGGTTGACGCATGCTTTCAAGCCCGCGATTGGTGGGCATTCCGCCACAGGCGCTGAGGGTGATCCCGAGCGAGAGGGCGAGAACGCCAGCTAGTTTGCGATGTGATGCAATGGGCATTGTGTTCACCTTTCTCACTTGAGGCTGAAGCCGGGAACGGCAGCGACAGCGTCGGCGGTGCGTTCCTTGTTGCGTTTGGGGCTGCTGGCTTCGGCAGTGCGTTCTTCAGTCTGCGAACCCGGCACCACAGCGGCAGGATCATACTGCGACATTGATGGCGGCGGCGCAGTGCCTTCCTTGACCGTTGGTACCGGGCGCGAGGCCCCACTGACACCGTCATTTTCCCGGTAACCGATCAGGCTTTGCAGTTCGGTTGCCGTACGGAATCCGTCGGTCGGCAATTTGATCTCGCTCGCATCCACGGGCTTGACCAGATAGGGCGTCACGATGATGACCAGTTCGGTCTCGCCGCGGCGGAACGAACGCGAACGGAACAGATTGCCCAGGATCGGCGTATCACCGAGGCCTGGCGTCTTTTCGATCGAATTCTGGGCGTTATTGCTCATCAATCCGGCGATCATGAAGCTCTGGCCGGAGCCGAGCTCCACCGTCGTTTCTGCGCGCCGGACAGTCAGTGCGGGGATGGTGAAGCCATTGACGGTCACCGCGCCCTGGGCGGACAATTCGGATACTTCCGGGCGGACCCGGATCGAAATCCGGCCATTGGCCAGAACCGTAGGTGTATAGGCAAGGCTGACCCCGAATTTGCGATATTCGATCGTGGTGGTGCCGAGGCCGCCGCTGCTGGGGATCGGAAATTCACCGCCAGCGAGGAAATCAGCCGTTTCGCCGGAAAGTGCGGTCAGGTTGGGCTGGGACAAGGTCGTCACCAATCCTTCTGTCTCCGCCAGATCCAGAGCGGCGCCAAGGTCGAGGCCCAGGAACCGGCCAAACCCGGCAATCGTGGAACCGATTGCACTGGAAGTGACGACCGATGTTCCCTCATCTCCAGCGGTTACCCCAGTGCCGAGCGGGCCACCCGGAGAGAATTGCTTGATCGCCCCGCGACCTTGTCCAATCCCAAACTTGAAGCCGCTGGTGCTGTCGGCGCTGACCAGATTGGCCCCGATGGTGCGAACAAGTGTCCGGCTGACTTCGGCAAACCGGACCTGCAGATTGACCTGCAAAGGTGTGGCCATTTTCAGGCGGCTGATGACATTGCTGTCTTCGCCAACGAAAGCCTGGACCAGCCGTTCGGCTTCGGCGGCATCTTCCGGTGCTGCGACGATGCCGGTAAGCAGGACCGTGTTGGTGCCCATGGTGGAAACCGAAATCCTTGCTTCGGGCATGGCCATGTTCAACATCTGGTCAACGCTGTCCAGGTTCGAACCGACCCGGACGTTGGCGGACCAGACGATATCGCCAGCTGCGTTGCTGGCGTAGACGGTCGTTTCGCCGCCGGCCTTGCC
Source organism: Allopontixanthobacter sp. (assembly GCF_034376665.1). Classification (NCBI taxonomy): domain Bacteria; kingdom Pseudomonadati; phylum Pseudomonadota; class Alphaproteobacteria; order Sphingomonadales; family Erythrobacteraceae; genus Allopontixanthobacter; species Allopontixanthobacter sp. The sequence continues at coordinate 26,476 of NZ_JAXMJI010000066.1, forward strand.
AAACACATAAAGCTGGCTCTGCGATTTCACCTGCACATCGGCAATCTCGTCATTGGCAACAAAGACGTCGGCCATCGTGCCTGGGACATTGATCAATTCACCGCGACCGATCGACAGGACGATGCTCTGTGCCGGGCTGCGAATGGACTGGGCGTTTGCGATCCCTGCCCCGATGCCGCTGGTCCCACCGGCAAGCGGCGCGACAGCGATGGCGGAAAGCAGCAGTGTAGCTGTCAGACGGCGTTTCATGGATTTGCCCCTCGAATTCGTGCCAGTCATGTGGCGGGCGTAAGTTTTGATTGCGTGGCTCATCTCAGTTCCTTCCAACCGGAACTTCGACCGTGGTCTTGCCGCGTGTCACCCGAACCATCGGGCCCGTCGGCGCTGCAGGTTGGCCCGGCGTTACATAAGCCGGCGCACTGGCCTGCCTGGGAGAATCCGTGGCGGGCATCGTCCGGCGCTGGAACCGCGATACGTCGCTGCCAGTGACAAAGGTCGAACCCTTGTCGTTTGGACGGGACATGGCCTGTGCCAGCAGCTTTTCTTCTTCTTCCGGGGTGGCGTTGTCAGGAACCTTGATGTCCCCCGCAGCAATCGCCCGGTCGAGTTCGGCCTGGTTGTCCGCAATCGAGCGAAGCGACAGGCTGAGCGTACCGATGGTCTGTGCAACCGCGATCTTTTCGGCCATTTTCGGGGTAACTTCCACAGTAACCGTGCGGAATTCCTTTACGACTGTCTTGCCTTCTTCCGTTTCCTGGGTCGCCGATTGATCGGTTGCCAGAACGCGCAGATTGCGCAGGAAAGTTTCCGCCGCCTTCAGATCGCTGCCCTCGCCCTTGACCGATTGCGTAAGCACGATGTCCACCCGGTCGCCCGGGAACACAAAGCCCGCAACACCGGTTTTCGCGGAGACGGGGACAGTCACAGCCCGCATGCCCGGCCCGAGAGCCGCGGCGAGGAAGCCACGATCTCCAGGGGCCACCAGCGAACCCTGGGTAACCGGCTCGCCGGCAGAGATTTGGTAGCGGACCACGGTGCCGAGCAGCTGGGTGATGTCGGATTCGCCGTCCAGGAAGTATGCGTCCTGGACCATTTCTTCCGGCCATTGCTGGAAGCTGATCGAATCTGCGGTGATGATCGTACCGACGGGGAGCGCGCGCTGCGCCACCAGAACCTTGGGACCCTCTGGCACCGCTGCCGCTGCGGCAGTGGGTGCAGAATTCCCGGCGAACATGCTCCGTGCTGCCAGTGCCGTGCCGACCGCGATGATCAGTGCGACGAGCAATAAAGCGAGTTTCTTCCTATCCATGGCTGTTAAGCCCCCTCATTCGGCCCGCAGAAAAGTCGTCTGGGCGTGGTGTTACTGGTAGTTACGTGACGTTGGTTAAAATCAGGTTTACCCCACCGGTCCGCTTACGGCGGTTCCGGCAGCGGGCAGGTAGTGAACGCCAATGACCCACAGGCCGGCAGCGGAGATTGCGACACCATACGGTATGGCCAGCCGGCCGCGCTGGCGGCGGGCGACATGCCACGCACCCATTACGACGGTCAGAGCGCCGCCGAGCAGCGCCATGATGATCAGCAGTTCGAGAAACCAGTCGGGCTTGACCCAGAGAGCAAGCGCAGTGAGCAGCTTGACATCGCCGCCGCCCATCATACGCAGCGCGAACAGGCCTGCCAGGATTGCGAATGCGGCCAGCGCCACCCCAAGGTGCAGGGCGACATCGGGCCATAGCGACAGCCCGCTGCTCCACCAGAACAGCGGCGCGCCGAGCGCAATGCCGGCGTTCAGCCAATTGTCGATCTGGCGCCGCCGGATGTCGGTAAACGCTGCGACCAGCAGCGCGATTGCCAAGGCTATCAGCAATCCGTAGTGGAAATATTCGCTCAACACTGAAGCCCCCAAAATCCCTATGCCCAACCCCTGGAAGCCCTTGCTACAGACGATGGCTTACCAAATAGTAACCAACCGCTGGAGGTTAACATTAGCCAATTCGATACATCTGCGGTGAACCCTGGCGCCGGACCGATGCGGATCGATCGCCGTGTGATCCCCCCCAGTGCATCCGAGAGCACATGGTCCGCGCCCGACGGGCACCGGATCCGCCGGATCGACTGGCCGTCCGGCGCAGTGGCGGACGTCGGCACCCCGCGCGGTTCGATCCTGTTTCTGCCCGGACGGGGGGATGCTTACGAAAAATACCTAGAAACGCTGGAACAATGGCACCGCGCGGGCTGGCGGGTGACTGCCGCCGACTGGCGCGGGCAGGCGGGTTCGGGGAGGCTGGGCAATGACCCGGTTACCGGACACGTCGGTGATTTCTCAGCCTGGATCGACGATATCGCGGCCTTCTGGACCGAGTGGAAAGCGTCGACACCCGGCCCGCATGTCATCGCCGGGCATTCGATGGGCGGTCATCTGGTGCTGCGGGCAGTGGCGGAACGCAGGCTCGATCCCGACGCAGTGGTCCTGTCGGCTCCAATGCTGGGATTTGTCGGTACCGTGCTGCCGCTCCCCGTCATGCACGGCGCTGCAAAGCTGATGGCCCGGATGGGCGACCGCACGCGCCCCGCCTGGAAATGGAGCGAAAAGCCGGGCGAGGTTCCGGCCGGCCGGATCGATCTGCTCACCCATGACCGGGACCGTTACGATGACGAACTATGGTGGCGTCAGCAGCGGCCCGAGCTGGTCATGGGCCCCGGCAGCTGGGGCTGGGTCGAGCGCAGCTATGCCTCCATCCGCGGGCTTGACCGGCCTGGAGTCCTCGAAGCGGTCGACACGCCTGTTCTGCTGATCGGTGCCGCTAATGACAGGCTGGTCGATATCAGCTCGATCGAACGCGCCGCAAAGCGTCTGCCGAAGGCGGAGCTGTTGAAACTGGGTAGCGAAGCCCGCCACGAGGTGCTGCGGGAAGTCGATCCCGTCCGCGACCGGGTCATGGCGGCAATCGCGGATTTCCTTGATCGGAAGGCACCCCCCGAGGTCGACGGACCGGCGGAACGGAGTTAGGCGATATTGGCTGAGAGATATGAATATGCCGTAATCGGCGCCGGAATGGCGGGGACGAGCCTCGCCGCCGAACTTGGCAGCGACTCGCGTGTGCTGGTGCTGGAGGCGGAGGACCGGCCGGGTTACCACGCGACGGGGCGGTCCGCTGCATTCTGGGAGGAATGCTATGGTGGTCCCGACATTGTTCCGCTGACGCTTGCCTCAGGCCCCTATCTTCGCAGCCATGGCTTCCTGTCCCCGATCGGGGCGCTGTATATCGGGCGAGACCGGGACGCGGGGCTGCTCGATGATTTCATGCAGCGGTTTGCCGGAACCGGAGCGACCATCGAACGGCTGGATGCGGCAGAGGTCGCTGCGCGGGTGCCCGGACTGAAGCCGCAGTGGACGGGCGGGGTCTGGGAACCCGTCTGCGCCGACATCGACGTTGCAGGTCTGCATGCGCATTATCTCGGCATGATGCGCAAAAGCGGGGCAAAACTGGTGATGCGTGCGCAGCTGGCCGAAGCGCGGCACAGCGCCGACGGGTGGCTGCTGAAGACCACCGCCGGCGCGGAATTCCTTGCAGGCACCTTGATCAATGCCGCCGGTGCCTGGGCGGATGGGGTCGCGGAAATCGCCGGCGTGCTGCCGCTCGGGATCGCACCCCTGCGGCGGACAGTGGCCCAGCTGCGAGTGGACCCGCCGCCGCCCAAGGATTTGCCGCTGGTGCTGGACATATCAGGCAAATTCTATTTCCGCGGGGAGAGCGGGCGGCTGTGGCTCAGTCCACATGACGAACACCCTTCGCCGCCGTGTGATGCCGCGCCCGATGAAATGGACGTTGCCACCGCAATCGAACGCCTTGAACAGGTTACGGATTGGCGCGTCGAACATGTCGAACACAAATGGGCCGGGCTGCGCAGCTTTGCCCCGGATCGTCTTCCGGTTTACGGCTTCGACGCGCGCCAACCGGATTTTTTCTGGTTTGCAGGCCAGGGCGGGTATGGCATCCAGACGGCCCCCGCAGCGGCGCGGCTGGGAGCGCAAATCATCCGGAACTTGCCGCAAGATGCGATGACGAGCGGGCTGGACCCTACCAAATATTCTCCCGCCCGATTCTGCTAATTTGTTTAGGTAATGCGCCTTGGTCGGGTGGCATAAGAAGTACGTCGAAGGGGCAGATTGCTATCTCGCCGCGAATTTACAAAATGCTTGCTGCGGCGGCTTGAGCCTGATCGGCGGCGTCGCTGGCCAGGCGGTCGACCCGGTCGTTTTCGGGATGGCCATTATGGCCCTTGACCCAGTGCCATTCGACTTGGTGATGCTTCACAGCCTCGATCAGTTCGTGCCACAGATCCTCGTTGCGGACTGGCTTCTTACTGGCAGTTTTCCAGCCGTTGCGCTGCCAGCCGGAGATCCATTTGGTCATGCCGTCGAGCACATATTTGCTGTCGGTATAAAGATCGATCGCGCAGGGTTCGATCAGGGCGTTCAAGGCCCTGATGACGGCGGTCATCTCCATCCGGTTGTTGGTGGTGTCCGGTTCGGATCCCGCCAGTTCCTTCTCGTGCTTGCCCATGCGCAGCAATGCGCCCCAGCCGCCGGGGCCGGGGTTGCCCTTGCAGGCACCGTCAGTGAAAATCTCTACGTGTTTCATTGCCGGAACCTTGCCTCAAGCCGGGGTCGAGGGGAAGATGTCGTGACCATGGCGGGCGTAGAATTCCAGTCGCCTGATGAAATCTACCGGGTCCTTTCGTTCCACCAACGCGTCGCCGGGGGTGTTGATCCAGTCGAATGACCGCGTCGCGGCAAACCGCATCGCAGCACCTTGCGCCAGGAGCGGCATCGCGCGGCGTTCGGCATCGGACAGTCTGCGGACCGATTCGTAGCCTGCGATCAGCGCCTCGCCAATCTCCGGCCTGAATACCCGGCCGCCCTTGTCGAAGCACCAGGCGGCATGGGTTACCGCCAGATCATAGGCGATGATGTCAGTGCAGGCGAAATAGAAGTCGATCAGTCCGGTCACCCGGTTGCCCAGCATCAGCACATTGTCGGGAAACAGATCGGCATGGATCGTTCCGCGCGGCAGTCCTTCCGGCCAGTCCGCCAGCAATCGCGGCATATGCCGGCTCACCGCGGCGGGCAGGGAAGGATCAATATCGTCCAGATGATCACCGCATTGGTCAAACAGGGACTGCCAGTCCGCCGGTCGCAAATCATTGGTCCGCGAGGCGATGAAATCTGCGGAAGCGAGATGAATGCCCGCCAGCGCCCCGCCGACGGCATGGGCCTGCCCCATGGTGGGATTGTCGATCGACACCCCCGGGAGGAATTCGATCATCGCAACTGCCTTGCCGCCGAGCATCCGCGAAGCTCCGCCGGAACGGTCATGGATGGTGCGCGGAACCGGGCTGCCGGCGGCGGACAGATGATCGAGCAGGGCAAGGAAGAATGGCAGGTCGCCTAGTTCGATCCGCCGCTCGTACATCGTCAGGATGAACCGGGTCTGCGGTTTGCCGGCGGGGTCCAGCGCCCCGGCTGAACCGGTTGTCTCGATCAGCCAGTTGCTGTTGGAGACGCCTTCTGCGATGCCTTTGGCCGAAACCAGTTCCCCGACATCGTATTCGGCGATCAACGCAGCGAAGTCGCCTGCTCCGAGATGGGTGTACACAGCCACGCGCCGGGCGTGCCTATTCGGTCAACTGCCGCGGCAGTTTGAAAACCATCTTTTCCACCGCAGTGACCAGGGTATGCTCTTCCACCGTTCGCCATTGCGACAGTCGTTCGACAACTTCGCGCACCAGCTTTTCGGGAGCGGAGGCGCCCGCGGTCAGGCCGATTGTGCCGACACCGTCCAGCCACGCCGGGTCGATATCGTCGGCGCGCTGGATCAACCGGGCATCGGTACCGCATTTTTCGGCAACCTCGACCAGCCGGACGGAGTTGGAACTGTTGGGCGAACCGATCACCAGCACCAGATCGCTACCCGGTGCAATTTCCTTGAC
>NZ_JAXMJI010000067.1:0-118757 GCF_034376665.1 Allopontixanthobacter sp.
GGTCGTAGCTGGTGAAGGTTATCTGCGCGAGGCGCGTATTAAGACCGAGAGCCGCGGTAACGTTTTCCTGCAAACGCAGGACAATATCGTCGCTGGTGGCATTTGCGCCGCCATCCTCAAAACCGAGGGCGGCCAACAAGCCGGGATTTGCACTGATCTTCAGGCGTTCCGCGACGCGTTCGGCAGTGTTCCTGCTCAGTATCCGATCAAGCTGCGTTTGCAGGAAGCGTTCGCTTTCCTGTACCGGAATCTCGGGCTCGAGGCCTCCTTCGGGAATGACCGTCGCCGATTGCTGTTCGAGCTGGACCGAGGCTTGGGCCGTATATTTGGGTTCAGTCAGTAGCGTGATCAACAGGCCGATCAGAAGGGCACCTAAAATGAAGCCCAGCAATACCCAGCGTTGACGATAAGCCATTGCCCAGGTTTTGCTCATGGAAACAGAATTCCCCGCCGTCTTGCGGCGCGTGGTGGTGTGGATCTGTGCCCTTGGTACCTGCGTAGCTAGCGTGTTCATCGCGTCACCTCACTCATTATTTTCTGTTTGCCCACCAGTTCCGCGCTCAAAGCACGCGGAACACATTGAAGACCGGGGCAGCAAGGTAGTCCTGCCAGGCTGCTGCCACCTCGTTAAGACCCACCACGACGCGGTCGCCCGCGATGATCGCCGGGTCGGCATCGATCCCCGCCCTGATTCTCTGCAGATCAAATCGCGCGCCATGCGTCTGGCCGTTGATCTGCCGGAAGACGAACACCTGGTCGAGATCGGCTACATTGGTCGGGCTCTGCGCCATCGCCAGTGCCTCGATCAGCGAAGAATTGCCCCGGATGTCGTACACTCCCGGCTGCTTGACGCTGCCTTCGACGATAACCCTCTGGGTGATCGAATTGACGGTCACGCTGACATTCGGATTGACCAGATAGGTCGCCAGTCGCTGCCGGATGTCGGACGCCAGTTCGTCGGCCGTTTTGCCCGTGGCATTGACCGAACCAAGCAAGGGCAGAGGCAGGCGGCCGGACGGGTCAATCTTGACTTCCTCGACACTGAGGTCGGGTTCCTGGAACACGGTGACATTTACCGTGTCCAGCGGGCCGATCTGATAGCTTTCAACAGTCCGCGGCGCGTCTAATGGAGGGATAATAGCATAGGCCGCCTGTCCCGTCGGAAGCGGACTTTTGACACCGCACGCAGCGCAGGAAAGACTTAGAACAGTTACAACAAGAATTCGCTTCATGAGCCTTCCCTCCAGAATTGTGCCATTCGCAAGATACAAACGTGCCTGCAGCAGCCTGCACACCATGTCTGACATCGCAGCATTCAATACACCCCGCTTCGCTTGATGATCGCCCCTGGCGTTTTCAGGATGACCAGCAGATCGAGCGCCAAACTCCAGTTACGGCAGTAGAACACGTCGATCGCAACCCGGCGGCGGTAGCTGGTGTCGTTCCTGCCGCTTACCTGCCACAGACCGGTCAGGCCTGGCCTGACGAAGCAATAATCCGCGAAGTACCGGCCGTAGCGGGCGCTTTCCTTCTCGACGATCGGCCTCGGCCCGACGATGCTCATATGCCCCATAAGTACGCAGAAGAATTGGGGAAGTTCGTCGAGACTGCTGAGCCGGAGGAACTGGCCAAGCCGGGTGATCCGGGGATCGTGGGTCAGCTTGTGCAGCTCGTTCCACTGCCTGCGGGCATCTTCATTCCGTTCGAGATAGTCTGCGAGTGCCTTTTCCGCATCCTGCGCCATGGTACGGAACTTGAGGCAGTCGAATGCTGCCCCGTTAAAGCCGATCCGGCGATGCGCGAAGAAAACCGGGCCTCCGTCAGAGATCTTTATCAGGCCGGCGATCAGCAGCATCAGCGGGCCGAAAAAAATTATCGCGCCGACGCTGATCAGGATGTCCATTGCGCGCTTGCCAGGAGGAATCGTCCGAGCCGACATGGGAACCGGGCGCCTTTCCGTGCGCCGCGCAGATGCATAGTGGGAACGTAAGCCGTTGGCCGATGCGATCGCTCCCGGGTTGGGTCCCGGTTTGAACCTTGCGGTCCTGTCGCCTCTAGCGAACATAATGATAATCCGTAGTTCAGGCGTTCTTTGCGCCTTTCAGGTTAATGTCGAGCGACCCCTCGCTAAACTTACCCCCAGAGCATCCTTCGGATTTTACTTCCGGACGCCCATCCCTCTACAAATCGGAGGCCGTGCTAAAAGCGACGACTTCTTCCATTATGTTTTACAAACGCAACTATCGTGCGGATATTGCGACTCGAATAATCCGAATAACACTGAGATGACAATTGGTAAACATGAAGTGTGCCATATCGGATCGGTTCTGGTCAGAAGATGAACAGTTCGTTATACGCCTGACAGGCGCTGGCGGTTCCGAAGATTCGCAAAACCAGTCGGCCCCGCATTACGCAGGAGCATCGGAAACGGACACTCGGCGCTGCGGTTTTGCGTGGAAAAGCGCGAGACAATACTGCTGTTCAGTGGCCTTGTTACGCCGGGCAACATCTCAATACGATATGCGCCGACTGCGTGATCGACCCGTCAGGCCAGGCGTGTCTATAGTACGCTGGCCAGCAACGAGGAGCCAAAATACAGGATCAACCAAAGAGATGTTGCCATGAAGCCGGCAATGCTGATCCGAAGTGCGCCAGGCCATTTGGCATTTCCCAGCATATCCGCCCAGGATTCGGCGTTTCTGTTACCGGCAATTCGAATCGATCTGGCACCAAACGGCAGTCTAGCCAGTGCCGTGGCCAAAGTAATCCTTGAAATGTGAGCCATTATCCCCTCCGCGACCGTCGGAATCTCCTGAAGCCGGGCCGACGATCCGAGCCATTCATGGCAAACAGCCAAGATTGGCAGGATCAGTCGGAAACTCGATAGTTCGAGAAAGGTTGGGCCATAATGCGGCTTCGCCCCCGACTAACTCTGATGACCAGGATTCTTCCCGGTTCGTTATAAAACATAGGTTAACACCATGAAGGCGGCGAAGCAACTATTCTGGTCTCGACTTTCATGCCGTTGAAGTTCTTGACATCTTTGACGGGCCTCAAAGGTTTTCAACAGACCTTCAACAATGCAGCCATGTACTGCAAGACTGCGAATGCCTGGAACCGTGAAGCAAATCGGAGGTTCTATTCGCAAGCGGACCACCGGCAGCGGGTGCGATTTGCCACGGTTCCGCAGCCACACTACATTGATTGTCCAGTGTCCGCCTGATTTCGGTTTCGATTGCGAGTTGCCCCCTTGATCCGCCACTTGTTCCGCAGGAAAGCAAAAAGCGCCGTCACCCACGCCGGCGAGCGGGTGTACGCGGTCGGCGATATCCACGGACGTATCGACCTTTTTCGCAGTATACTCAAACAGATACAGATTGACGGCCAGGAACGTGGCCCCAACTCGACCCGTATCGTACTGCTCGGCGACCTTATCGATCGCGGTCCGTCGTCCCGGCAAGTGCTGGAACTGGTGCTGCACCTGCATCGCTCCAGCGAGGGCTTCGTTGTGCTGTCCGGAAACCATGAAGAAATGCTGCTGGAAAGTTGTGCCGGAAACGGCACGATGCAGAACCTGTGGCTGGACTGCGGCGGCATGGAAACTCTTCGCAGCTACGGTATCGAGCGTGCAATGCTTCGTGGCCTGAGGCCTGCGGAGCTTGGTGAGCTGATCACCCGGACGATTGGAAGGCCGACACTGGAATGGATCAGCGCGCTTCCCCTTACATTCCGGTCGGGCGACTATTTCTTCTGCCATGCGGGTGTGCGTCCGGGGGTGGCGCTGGATGAGCAGCGGCGAGAGGACCTGCTGTGGATCCGCGACGAATTTCTCGACAGCTCGGCAGACCACGGCGCGATGATCGTCCATGGCCATAGCGAACAGTCCAGGATCGAGGTCGAGAACAACCGTATCAATATCGATACGGCGGCGTATCGAACCAATGTGCTGTCAGCCTTGGCAGTCGAGGGCAAGGAACGCTGGTTCGTGGAAGCCTGCCATCCTTAAAAAAACTGGGATTTTGCCATCCCGCTGTGACCCGCCCCGTTCGCGCGAGATCCACTTTCGGAAGAAACGCTCTTGAAAGCTTGCGTCAGACAGGGGCCTTCAGACGCCCGGTTAGCTTGCCGAGCTTCCTCCACCCAGCGCTTGTCGCCAGCTTTATCATCGCCCCGATGTCCATTACGCCAAGCCGACCGCCGTGGTGCCGTTTGTAACCGAGCCGCTGCATCGCCCTGCCCGGGATCAATTCCAGAGCCATGGTTTCGCGCGTCGACAATTTCTTTTGCCACCTGTCGATCCTGTCAGCCATCGGTCCCCGGCCTACGTTGCGGTGCAGGTGCTTCTGTTCGTCGGGGATCAGCTCGACGAGGGTCGCAGGTTCAGCAGTTTCGCCTGCACTGAGCCGGCCGCTGTCCAGGCCGAGAAGTTCGGCAATCTTGCCAAGCGTTGGCTCGTTTTCCAGAATCAGGTCTTCATAGCGTACCATCATGCCGAAAGGGGCATGGGAAAGCCGGGTTGCCTCATTGACCGCTTGCCGCCAGCGCAAGCCTGCAACCAGAGGATTGTCCTGCATCGGCTGATGAGTCCGGCTTGAAAGGCTTTCCCGCTGCGAGACGAACATGGCGCGCGGGTCGCGGATCAGAAATATTGCGCGCACTTTCCGATCGCGCTGCAGGGCCTGGTATCCATGGCGAGCGATCAGATCGCTCAGGAAGTGACCTTTTACCGCCACCCAGGATGCGTTTGGCCGATGGGTGTCTGCAAAGCTGTCGCAAAGAGCATAGAATATGTCGAGCTCGTCGCTTGCCGCAGCGGCGCGTTCGCCCAGCAGCGAGCTGGACACCTTCCACGATGAAAGTTTTGGATCCATCGTCAGATCTTGCCCGAGACGCTCTATCCGGGCCCCCACTGCGGAAGGCGTGCAGGCCCGGCTCAGCAACCGTTCCAACGGCTCGTGGCCCTCCGGGGCAACGGCTACATCGGGATGCTGGCTAAGCTGGTTGGCCAGGAACGTAGAGCCGGTCCGGTTCTGATAGATCAGGAAAAGAATGTTACGTTTGTACATGATCCGCATCACGGCCCGAGGCGGCGGCGCCAGCCATCGGCTTCGGGCAAGATCGTGGCGAGAGCTTCGAGATCGGAATCGAAAGCCTCCCGGAATATCTGGTGGTCTACTTCGGGCATCTGGGACTTCTCGTTTCCGGCATTGTAAACCTTGTAGTCGATCCCGGAGGGAGGCGGGGCAATTCCCAGATACTCACAGCATTGTGAAACAGCCGTGGCAGGGTCAGACTGGAGCTGGTCAAGTGACAGTACATGTATCCCTTCCGCGCCGGCGATTTTCTGGAACCGGGAAATCTGGGCCATGTATCGGCCGCGGGCAAGATAGGATTGGCGCTTCAACGCCTCGAGATGCGCCCGATCGAGAACCCGGTCCGTCGTGAACCGCAGTCGCTCGCCTTCCGCGCGCAAGGCATCGGCAAAGCCGAGCTGTTCCCTGCCTTTGCGTTTTTCGTGCCGATAGTGTGACCATGCACGTTCGATCGGACAGCGCAGGATAGCAACAAATTTGGCATGAAGCCCAGCCGCCTCGATCCGGTCCGGAACATCCGGGTGGAACAGGTAGAACGGCGTCGCTTCACCTGTTACCGAAGCGCGGCCGGCGTGATCGGGAAAAAACGCCTTGTACCAGCTGAGCGGCGGCAGCGTGAACTGGCTGAAATAATGCACTTCCTTGCGCAGCGGAGGGGCCACATCCGGAGATTGGCACAGGTAATTGTACAGACTGGTCGTACCCGCTTTCTGCGCGCCGAGGATCAAAAAGTCTGGCAAGCGGCCCTGGCCCGTCAGCCGGCGCGCGGTGTGCCGCGAGACAAGTGACGCGCGGGAAACTACGCTCATGGTGTGGCCGCCATTGACTTGCGCGCGGAGAACGCACCTGTTCGGTCAAAAATGAACCAGGAATCTTGTGCTGAAGCGGAGTTTATCCTGGCCAAGGTGAAGCCCTCAATCTCATGTTACATACCTGGCGTGAATTGTTGGTGCATCATGCTAACTCGCTCCTGCCAACATAGTTTCCCGATGCACGATTTATGTCAACCAACCAACCAACCGCTGACCCTCGTCACCCGGCAGCAGGTCCTCACGTTTTCTTAACCAGTTTTGACCAGTCTCCAGGCTTGGGCCACGATTGCCAGCGCTTCGTGCGGCAATCTGGTCTGAACTGTAGGCTAAAAGCGAAAGCGGATTGGGGCCGAACGATGGAAATGAAAAATATCGGGCTCGCCGCGACCGACCGCGGGCATATCCGACCCGCCCCCCGGCTTTGGGCCGGCTGGCTGCGCGTGAGCATTGCTCTGGGGCTGGCGATTGGCACATGGTCCGCCGCGATCTATCTGATCGATGCCATTGCCCTTTGATCGCAAGGGGCACTTCTTGGAGGTTTGGCTTGCCACCGGACGCGCAATTTAGCGGGCCGGAATTGAATAGGGTGTTGTCAAATTCAATTTGAAAGACTTTAATGCAGGGTGAGGGGAACCTTCCAAACTGCGTTAGGCTTTCAACACATTGAGCTTTTGATGGTCCCACAACAAGAAATCCTGACAGAACCGCGTCCCACGATTTTGGAACGGGCTTTGGCGGCTACCTTGCTGGCGGTCCTGCTTCTTATCAACGTGGCCCTGATCGATTTCAGTATAGCCGATTTTCCGGTCCGCGGCATGGCTGCGATCGCCCTGCTTGGTGCAGCGATTCTGATCTATCCTGCACGGGTGTTGGCTGTCGTCCGGCAACATTCGCTTTTGCTGTGGCTCACGGCGGGGTTTGCCTTTCTCGGTGCCTTTGTCAGTTTCGCCAATGGCACCGAATTCAGCCTGGTCTGGCAGGGTCTGATGGAAGTACCCCTGCAAGTTGCGGTGACGGTCATCATCGCCAGTGTCCTGGTTCAGATTGCGGGTGTCGGGGCCGGTATCTGGGTGATTGCCGCAGTAATCGGAGGAAGCGCGCTGGTCGCGGTGCTCCAGTTCATGGGTCTGGATGCAGCCTGGCAGTTGCGCGAATGGCTCGGCAATCTGCAGGGTCTCTCCCGCTCCGAACCGGTGATCAACCGCAGGCCGATGGGCATTTCCTTTTCGCCTATCCAGCTATCCACCCAGCTGTGCGTGGCTTTTGCGGTATTTGCGGCAGCACGGGACAGGCTTGGCAGCACGGCCGAAAGCAAGGCGCCGGCCGACCCCCTGATCCTGTTCGCATTGGCGGTACTCGTGGTGGGAAGCCTGGTCACCCTGACGCGCTCACCCATTTTGGGTGCAGCGATATTCCTGGTATTTTACACTCTGCTTCGACCGGGTACCTGGCTTGTGTTTGGCGGGTTGCTGGCGGTCGTCGCCATTTACCTCATCGGTCCCTACATTCTTGATCTGGTCCAGCAAAGCGCTCCACGGGTGATCCGCACCGATGATGGCTCGGTCATGGCGCGCGCATCGATGAACACCTTCGGCCTGATGCTGTTTGCCGACAACCCCCTGGGGTACGGCTATGCATTCCGGCCGGGAGACCATTGGACAAGATTCTGGCAGGAGCTGCAATATACTCCCTCGCCTGATGCGGCGGCCGATAAGGAATTGCATAATTACCTGCTTAATATGCTCAACACATACGGGATCGGGTTGTTGCTGATCCTCCCGCTAGTGGTCGTGCTGCTGAAGCGGGCACAGCCGGTGCTGATTTTCTTCATTCCCTATATCGTCCACATCCTGTTCCACAATTCCGGCCCCTTCTGGACCGACATTCCGTTCTGGTTCGGGGTCGCAGTGCTTTCCGCTTTGCCGCGGCACGTACAGCCTGACGACGAATACGTGGAATACGCGATGGACGAAGATGGCCGGAACCGCGCCAGCCGTGCGCGAACCGCTGCCGGTTGATCGTAGTTCCTAGTAAATTTGGGCGACTCGCGAAGGACAATTTACGACTTTGTCAGTGTGCAGCTTGGCCGTTTGGTCTCGTTGTGGCGAGTGCAGTTGCCCTTAAATGAAAATCAGTCGTGCAGATCTACGCCCGTGCTCGGGTTGCATTCGAGTATAGGCGGATGGTCGGATGGACCATTGAACATGGATGGATCAATCGCTCCCTGTCTGACCAGCTGCCCGTAAGACTGAACTCTCATTGCTTCGAGATCATCGTCTATGTAATATTCATCGTTCAGCCCCGAGAACGCGCAAATGGATCTGCCATTTACATCTTTATACTCGCCGCCATTGCTGCCCTTCACCTCACCGGCAAAAGAAGGGGGGCTGAGAAACACAGCTGCAGTCGCTGCAAACACGGTCAATTTCTTGGAATACGTCATCACAATATCCTCCTACCTAAACGGAAAAGAACATCTGCGACTCGCCGCGGGTTTCATACCACAGGAACACGTCTTCTGGAACTGAAGGCCTTGAATACGAGGTGGCGAAAGGCGATCGGAAATTCCATGCATCTCATTGGAAACAGCTTTTCCGAGCAGCAACGGTGCCGAAGAAGGGTTGGCAGTGGCGGCTGACACCCGAAGCGGCCTTATTGCTCGCAAAGATCTGACGCTTTAACCCCGGCGCAGGAAGCCTTCCGCAAGGACGGCAATGCCCGGTGCCGCAGATCCGGCGCGGCCCGCACAGGCCGCACCGGAACCCCGCAGACCTGAAACTATTCGCCGATGTCGATATGTCCGACGTGACGCTGCTCCGCTGCGACGAGCGTCTGGAGTTCGTCCATCAGAGCCTTGGCCTTGTCCTCTCCGCCGACCTGGCGAGCAAACTCGGCGTCCCATTTTTTGCCCTCAGGGCTTTCCTTCCATCCCATTTCCGCAATTCCGTGCTTCATCGGGAAGGCAACGATGCTGTTCCATTCGCCGGTCGACATGTGGAAGTCCAGTACGCCCTGTTCGCCCAACGCCTCATCCACTTTTTCGAACATCTCGATGATTTCGTGGGCTCGTGCGCCCTTGCCCGATACCCAGCGTATCATATGGATCTGATACCACTTTACGTCCCGTAGTTCTGGCTGGGCGTCCTGGCTCAAGGCCGGGGCGGCCGGCAAAGTAACGCACAACGCCGCCGCAATAATCAAAAGCTTCTTCATAAGTTCTCTCCGGTTACAAGATGCTACCCTTGAAGCGCCCGAGAATATTCGCTGTTGTCCCCCAGCAACCGGAAAGAGGCGCTCCCGGCCGCGGCTTGTCAAGAATTTTGCTCGCCTGGCTCAGCAGCCGCAGCCGCTCCCCTCTTCGCCTTCGGCGGTGTTGGGCCTTCGGTGGTGACGGGCAGAGGAACCTGCGCCGAACGCAGACGATCCCCTCCGCGCCGGGGAGGACCGTTCCACTTCAAGCCTCAATTTGCTTACAGGAAGTGGGTGGTGCCGCTTAGAGGATTCGAACCTCTGACCCCATCATTACGAATGATGTGCTCTACCGACTGAGCTAAAGCGGCCCATGGGCGCGGGATTTGCTGCGCCGGGGGTATGGAGGCCCGAGCCGGAATCGAACCGGCGTGCAAGGATTTGCAGTCCTCTGCGTAACCACTCCGCCATCGGGCCACTCCCTTGGGCAGCGTTGCAAAAACGCCGCGATGCCCGCCGGAAGCGGCCACGTAGCGGCTCGGCGCGGGCAAGGCAATACGCTTGTGACGAATGGGGGATGGTCATGCGCGCCAGTTTCGGTATGCGCTCGCAGCCATGAGCATTCGAGAACTTATCGATCCGATTTCTGCCGAAGGCGGCGCATTGCATTTGCCAGGTGCGGAGAAGTGGATGCAGGGGCGGACCGTGTATGGCGGTGCGTCGGCGCTGCTGGCCTATGTCGCGGCGATCCGCAAGTTTCCGGACCTGCCGCCGCTGCGGGCTGCGCAGATCGGGTTCGTCGCGCCGGTTGGCACCGCGGTGGAATTGCGCGCCGAGATGACCCGGCAAGGGCGCAATGTTGCCCAGATCCGCAGCGAAATCCTGTGTGAAGGGCGCGTTGCGCTGACCTCCATGTGGCTCTTCGGTACGGGCCGCGAACCAAACGGCAACCATGCTGCGCTGCCGCTGGAAGGTGCGACAGGGACACCTGAGGACGGAGTGCCGGTGGACGATAGGCTGGCGCCAGCGTTCCTGAAGAACAATTACGAGGTGCGCCATACTGCCGAACAGGTGGCACCGGGCGTGCCGATCGTGCGCCGATGGGTCCGGCTGCACGACCGCACTGCGCTCGATCCGGTAGAGGAACTGATCCTGATGGGAGACACGCTGCCCCCTTCGGCAATCCGGATCATGCAGCGGCCGGGCCCGCTAAGTTCGATCAACTGGTCGTTCAACCTGCTCGATCCGGCACCCGCGACACGCGACGGATGGTGGTTGGTCGAAACCGCTAGCGATCACGCCGACCACGGTTATTCGAGCGAGCGACTGAGGCTATGGAACAGTGACGGGCGGCAGATGATTTCCGGGTTGCAAAGCGTCGCGATCTTCGGCTGAAGCGAACTCTTGCGACGGCCCGTCAGACATCGGAGAATTTCGGCTCCCGCTTGGCCATGCCCGCCATCACTGCCTCGATCTGATTGGGCGTGCGCATGATCGCGTGTTGCTCGATACTTTCTTCCATCAGCAGATCGTTGGTCGATCGGTCGTGCATCGCGTTCGACAGCCGCTTTGCCGCGCGAATCGCATGCGGATTGCGGCCGGCGATCTGCTGCGCCAGCGCCGTCGCACGCGCGCCGGGATCATCGTCGAGATAAGTCGCCAAGCCCAGCCCCAGCGCTTCTTCCCCGCTGAATTCGCGATTGGTGTAGATGAGTTCGCGCAGCACGTCGTCACGCACCAGCCCGCGCCACAGGGCATAGCCGCCCATGTCGGGCACCAGCCCCCATTTGAGTTCCATGACCGCCATGCGCGCATTGGGTGCCGCAATCCGGATGTCGGCGCCGCTGGCAATCTGCAACCCGCCGCCGAAACACACCCCATGGATGGCTGCGATGACGGGCACCGGCAGTTTGCGCCACTGCATTGCGACCTGCTGGAACTTGTTAGAATTGCCGTAAGTCCGCTCGGTCAGGCTCGGTTCGTCGGACGAGGGTTCACGGCCGAAACTGGCAGTATCGAGACCGGCGCAGAAGCTCTTGCCTTCGCCTGACAGAACCACCGCCCGCAATCCGCGGACCTTCTGCAGAACATGCCCTGCTTCGATTATCCGGGCAAACATTTCCGGATCGAGCGCGTTCATCTTGTCACCACGGGTCAGCCGGACCTGGGCAACACCTTGATCGTCCATGCTGATGGACACGCGGTCATTCGAGGGGAATTGCATCGGGTTCACCTGTGATCGAGAAGGTCTGCATATCGTTGCCGATGCGATGATTGCTGTCCAGAGATTGTTGCGGCACCGATTCGCACTCCCCCATCATCGCGCCCGCTTCCGCATCCAGCAAATATCCCCCGGCCGGGTGGGTGGCGACCAGCCAGGTCAGGCCGAACGTCCTCAGCTTGGCGCGCAGGCGGGCCACGTGGACCTCGACACGGTTGGTCAGCGGGTCATGATCCAGCCGCCATACTTCGGCCAGCAGGCGCTTTCGAGACAGGCGCTGGCGAGGGCTTTCCGCCAGCCGCCACAGCAATTCGAATTCCCGCGGATGCAGGCCCAGCCACTTGCCATCGAATTTGCCGTCCCGATGGAACAGGTCGAGCATCACGGGGCCGGCGCAGACATGGCGCGGCATCATCCGGGTTCCGGGAACATGGGGGCCGCATGATTCTGCGATTTCCGAACCCGGGATTCCCCCGGCATATCTACTCACAGACACCTGCCCATCCGGATCGAGTAAATATCTGTGCGGGTAAGTATCAGATGATCGAGCAGCGTGATGTCGAGCGCCCGTGCAATAGCGCGCATCCGGTCGGTCGCAGCCAGATCTTCGGCGCTCGGACGGCATTGGCCGGAGGGATGATTGTGGGCCAGCAGCAATCCGCCTGCGCCCAGCGCCAGTGCCCGGCCAAACAATTCGCGCGCTCTGACCGCCACGTAACCCGCCGCTCCGATAACCAGGACCTCGTCGTCAAGATAGCGCCCATGCCGGTCGCTATAGGTCGCGTGGAGCCGTTCCTCTGGTGCGGCAGTCAAGCTTGACTGGAGATGGCGCAGAAAATCGGGGGTGCTGACCTGAAAATTATCGCTCACCTGCGCAGCCGCGCGCCTTAGCGGTTTCTCCACTGGCTCCCGCGGGGCGGCGCAGCTTCGCCCCGCTGGCCAATCCACGAACGGTACGGACCGAACCTCGCCACGCGGCGGCGATGCGCCCATAACCCCAGACCCTGGATCAGCAACTGGAAATAGGACGGTCCGACATACAGGATCGCGTAGGCAATCGGCGTCATTGACTGGGTCAACTCCCGCGCCAGATGCGCGTTGAAGGCGATCAATTGCAAGGCTGCAATCCATAGAGTGTACATCCGGTTTGCGCGCAAGGCGATAATCGCAAAGGCGATCATCGCGGCCAGATCGATCAGGGCACGTCCGTAATCGATTGAAACGAGATTGATGAAATTGCCGAACACCAGACTGTAGATCCGGCTCGAGATCAGCATGCCGAGGAAGACTCCGGCAACCGCCCGTTCCGGACCCGCCCCTTTCCACAGCCCCATGGCAGCAAGGATGAGCAGCGCTACGAGTTGTAGTTGATCCCTCAGACCCGGGATTAGTTCTGCCATGCGCTCATCCTTCGGGGATCATGCCGTTTCAAGCGACAAGGTTTCCGGAAAATCCGACATGGCCTGGATTGCCGAACCGCTTATTTCGGTAGGTATGCCTTCATCGAGGCCCGCCTGTTCGCGGGCGACCTTGCTCAGTTCGCTGTGGACCCGCAGCAGGCTGGTGGACATCGACATGGCCTGCTGTTCCGCCTGGCACAGGCGCATAATTGCGCGCTGTCCGGCATCAAGCGGGACGCCAGGGTTCTGGCGTGCGACCAGCATCGCCTGCTTGAGCTTTGCAAAGGCAACCATCGCTTCGTCAGACAAGGCTTCCGCCTCCCGGATCAACTTACGGATATTGCTGGCATCGTGGGAAAGAATGGTGGTCATCGAAAAATCTCCGGACAGCAGGCCCAGGCTCGCCGCGCTCAATCGGCGTCCGTATTGCTGACGAGGGAAACCGATGCTCTGCCATCCAGGACCTCGCTCAAGGAGAGCGCCGCGGAAACGACAAGGACCACCCCGGCAATGATGCCGAAAGCGAGCGCGACCATAACCACGGAACGGTACAGGACGGCATGTTCACCGTCGAGCGCCCCGAAGACGACCACCGGTTCGATATCGTGTGCCCAAGGCGCATCGCGTGCGACCACATGGGCATCGGACAAACGGATCGAACCGGGGTCGTCCCGGTCCGCCAAATCACTGACAGGCGCCCGATTGCCCATCTGCTTTTTGCTGTATGCAGTATTTCTCAAGGGGGGCATTGCAGCGGGCGGCGCGCCTGCCGGAAGGACAAAACCGCTGCTATCGAGGGGAGCGGAATCTGCGTCTTCGGCCAGATCCGACATGCCGTTGGCAGCCCTGTAGGTTTCAACGAGCTCGTTCAGGCTGCCGGCATTGTAGATCTGTTTGAGCGCACGAATATGCTGGTTGATGCGCGTTGCCGAGACTCCCATCTCGCTGGCAATAAGCTTGATCGGCATCCGGCGATCGATTCGGTGCATCACTTCGCGCTGCTTCTCCGTCAGCTGAGGCGCAGCTTCCCCGATCATTGACAAACAACTCCTATGCTATGCGGACCCAGCTCCGCGGAATACGGCAATCGTCCGGCCTTTGAAAGTAAACCCGTGTAATTTACGCCGCCAGGTCCGCCTCAACCCACTTCTGTAGGTGCTCCGTTATGCCCCAGGGACGCGAGGTAGCGCTTCACGTTGCGGGCTGCCTGGCGCAGCCGCTGTTCGTTTTCGACCATGGCGATCCGCACAAAGCCTTCGCCTTCTTCGCCGTAACCAACGCCCGGCGCTACGGCGACTTCGGCGTGGAGCAGCAGCTGCTTGGAAAATTCAAGGCTGCCCATATCCTTGAGGGCCGGCGGCAAAGGCGCCCAGGCGAACATCGATGCTGGCGGCGGCGGGATATGCCATCCGGCGCGGCCAAATGCCTCAACCATTACGTCGCGGCGCTTGTGATAGAGCTGGCGGTTGCTTTCCACGATGTCCTGCGGCCCGTTCAGCGCTGCACACGCCGCCGCCTGGATCGGGGTGAACGCGCCGTAATCGAGGTAGCTCTTGACCCGGGTCATGGCGGCAATCAGTTCCTTGTTGCCCACCGCAAAGCCCATGCGCCAACCTGCCATGGAGTAAGTCTTGGACATCGAGGTAAACTCCACCGCCACGTCCTTCGCGCCCTTGACCTGCATTATCGAAGGCGTTGGCTTGCCGTCGAAATAAAGCTCGGAATAGGCGAGGTCGGACAGCACCCAGACCTTGTTTTCCCGCGCCCACGCGACCAGCCGTTCATAGAATGCGAGATCGACCACCTCGGCAGTCGGATTGGACGGATAGTTGACCACCAGCACGCTCGGCCGCGGCACGGTAAAGGCCATCGCGCTTTCGAGGGCGCGCCAGTATTCCTCGTCAGGCGTG
Organism: Allopontixanthobacter sp.; assembly: GCF_034376665.1. Taxonomy (NCBI): domain Bacteria; kingdom Pseudomonadati; phylum Pseudomonadota; class Alphaproteobacteria; order Sphingomonadales; family Erythrobacteraceae; genus Allopontixanthobacter; species Allopontixanthobacter sp. The sequence continues at coordinate 14,626 of NZ_JAXMJI010000067.1, forward strand.
GTCGGCACGGAGCGGATCGTCGCCCCGGCGATGATGAAGCCGAAAGTGTGGATCGGATAGGACGGGTTCGGCGCCAGCACCACGTCACCCGGTGCGGTGATCGCGTTGGCCAGGCTGGCGAGGCCTTCCTTCGATCCCATCGTCACCACCACTTCGCTGGCCGGATCGAGTTCGACCCCGAAACGTGTCGCGTAGTAATTCGCCTGCGCCTTGCGCAATCCGGGGATGCCCTTTGACTGGGAATAGCCATGGGCATCTGGCTTGCGCGCCACTTCGCACAGTTTGTCGATCACATGCGCCGGTGGCGGCTGATCGGGATTGCCCATGCCGAGGTCGATGATGTCTTTGCCCGCCGCGCGCGCCGCCGCCCGAAGACCGTTGACTTCGGCGATCACGTAGGGCGGCAGGCGCTTCATGCGGTAGAAATCGGTATCCATCATATCCCTTGATGCGGCAGATCGGGGCGTGCCGGTGTTTGGCGTGGTTGGTACAAAATGTTCGTCTGATTATTCCGTGAAGCAATAAATGCATAGGTGCAATCTTATCCGTCAGCCTGTATGAGTTTGCGGGAGCGAAGAGACCACGCAACGGGAAGAGAGCCAAGATGGCGGCTGCAAAGACACCGGATGACCCCTTCACCGCGCTGATAAAACTGCAGGCCGAACAGGCGCAGTCCTTTTTCAAGCTGATGACGCCGGTGACGAGCGGTGCGGCGGCTGCCCCGCAGTCTGCAGATGCCGCCGACCAATGGGCACAGCTCGCCAGCAAGCTGCAATCCATGTGGAACGATTTCCAGACCGCACAGCAAGGGTCCGCCGATCCGGCGGCGGCGATGTTCGACCTGACGGGATGGACCGATCTTTCGAAAAGCTGGCTGGCCCAGATGCCGCTGGTTGATCCGGCGCGGCAGCAACAGCTGATGGAAGATTCGGTGCAGCTGTGGCAGGCAGTTCTCGGGCAGTACGCCCCCGGCCCGGACGGCGGAAAGCCGGAAAGCTCCGTGCCCGAACTGCCGCGCAAGGACCGCCGCTTTGCGGATCCGCGGTGGCAGCAACAGCCACTGTTTGCGCTGATCCACCAGACCTATCTCCTGATGACCGAGCGGCTCCTCGCCATGGTCGACGACGTCGAGGGTCTCGACGCGGCGAAGCGCGAACAATTACGGTTCGCGACCAAGGGCATGATGGAGGCGCTCAGCCCGGCGAATTTTCCGCTGACTAACCCGGTGGTGCTGGAACGCACGCTGGAGAGCGGCGGCGAAAACCTGGTCAAGGGAATGGAACACCTGCTGTCCGATCTCGAACGGGGCCAGCTGACCCATACCGATCCGGCCGCGTTCCAGCTTGGCCGCAACATCGCTACCACTCCGGGCAAGGTGGTCCACGAGACACCGCTGTACCAGCTGATCCAGTACAGCCCGACGACGGAGGAGGTTCTGGCCGTACCGCTGGTGATTTTCCCGCCGTGGATCAACCGGTTCTACATCCTCGATCTCAATCCGGAAAAGAGCTTCATCCGCTGGGCGGTGGAGCAGGGCCTCACCACATTCGTCGTCAGCTGGAAATCGGCCGATGCCTCCATGGCCGACGTGGTGTGGGACGATTATATCCGCGCCCAGATCGACGCGGTCGATCACGTGCGCCAGCGGCTGGATGTGCCCTCGACCCATGTCATCGGTTACTGCGTCGCGGGCACCACGCTGGCCGCAACGATGGCGATTCTGGCGCGGCGGGGCGAGGCGGACAAGATCAAGAGCGCCACCTTCTTCACCGCGCAGGTCGATTTCGAACGCGCCGGGGAATTGCTCAATTTCATCGACGACACCCAGATCGCTGCAATCGAGAACCTCGCGCGCGATGGCTATCTCGATGGGCGAGTGATGGCGGCGACGTTCAACCTGCTCCGCGGCACCGATTTGATCTGGAACTATGTAGTCAACAATTACCTGTTGGGAGAAGAATATCCGGCGTTCGACCTGCTCCACTGGAACGGGGACGTCACCAACCTGCCCGCCAAATGGCACAAGAGCTATCTGATCGACCTGTACCGCGACAATCGGCTGGTAAAGCCCGATTCGCTCAGCGCCGACGGAACGCCGATCGATCTGCGGCTGGTCGAAACGCCGAGCTATATCCAGGCGGGCAAGGAAGACCACATTGCTCCAGCGGAAAGCGTGTGGCGTATCACGGAGCATTTCTCCGGCCCGCTGCGCTTCGTTTTGGCGGGGTCCGGACACATTGCCGGGGTGGTAAATCCGCCCGCCGCCGGGAAATACCAATACTGGCGCAACGACGATAAAGCCGCGTCGCTCGAAGAATTCATCGCCGGTGCAACCGAGCACAAGGGGAGCTGGTGGCCCGACTGGATCGAGTGGATCACCGGGCAGGACAGCAACAAAGTTCCCGCCAAAGGTGCCCGGAAGCCTGGAGGAAAAGGCGATAAAATCATCGAAGACGCGCCGGGTCGCTATGTCCTCCAGCGCTGATTACTGCTTTTGATCAACAGCTTGTGCAAATTATGCTGCACTGCACAAAAAGCTTGACATAGTCGCCGCACCGCCTATTTTGTGCACTGCAACATAAAGGTCCCGATTATGGGATCGGCAACGCACAAGGATCGGTATCATGGCAGACCAAGCCACGAGTAAAATTGATGCAGCGGCCGAAAAGGCTTTCGCCGAAGCGGCTGCCCAGAGCACGGTTCAGAAGACTGCTGCGAAGACTGCCGCAGCGGAAACCCCGTCAAAGCCCACTATAGCGCAGAACGTCGCTGAAGCAGTGGCTGCGCCGAGCCCCGCCGCGCCAGCGAAGAAGGCCGCACCGAAAAAGGCTGCCGCCAAGAAGACCGTCGCCCGCAAGACCGCAACCAAGAAGGTCGCCGTAAAGAAGCCTGCTACGCGCAAAGCAGCTCCCAAGGCGGCGCCGAAAAGCCGCAAGCCGGCGGCTGTAAAAACCCCCTCGATCAAGAAATCCATCACGAAGGAAACCATCATGACCAAAGCACAGGAAACCGCCGCTGATTACACTGCACAGCTGAAGGACGGCCTGGCCGACCTGCAGACCCGCGCCAAGACCGTTTACGAAAAGAGCACCGTGCTCGCTTCGGAAATGGGCGAATTCAGCAAGCATAACGTCGAAGCCATTGTCGAATCCGGCAAGATCCTCGCTTCCGGCATGCAGGAACTGGCGAAGAACTATGTCGAAGAAGGCAAGGCCGCCGTTTCGACCATGACTTCGGACGCCAAGGAAATCGCCGCCGTCAAGTCGCCGACCGAATTCGTCCAGCTGCAGAGCCAGATCGCCAGCCGCAATTTCGATGCGACGATTGCAACTGTCTCCAAGACCACGGAAGCCTGGGTCAAGCTGGCCAACGAAGCGTTCGCGCCGATTTCGAGCCGCGTCAGCGTTGCCATGGACAAAGTCCGCAAGGCAGCCTGAACCGGCAATCGGGTGACGGAAGCCAACGGGCTATCCGCTGTCCCGGGATTAAGCGTACCGGGATCCTCTCCTCCCGGTAGGCAAAAGAATGCGGGCCGAACGACATCCTCGTTCGGCCCGTTTCTTTTGTCCGGAGACCGCACTTGTTCGGCCGATCGCTTCCTATCCAACCCTGCAGCAGCGATTTTGCGATGAAATGTGCGTTAGCGGGCGGATTACTACCTCGGCCACCTTGCGAAGTGCGGACCGGATACGATATTACTGCAGACATGACCTTTGACCGAGCCGACCTTCCCACCCTGATTCAGGATGCCAGCGCCCCTTCCCGCCGCAACGGCGCACTGTGCGCGGGTGCGGGCGGCGGGGCCAAGGATGGCGGCAAAGGCGGTGAAGGCCAGGTGGGTGTGGTCACCAAGACCCAGCCCAAGACCAAGCAGCCCAGCATGTACAAGGTGCTGCTGTTGAACGACGATTACACCCCGATGGAATTCGTGGTGATGGTGCTCAAGCGGTTCTTCAAGATGGACCTTGAGCAGGCGACCCGGGTGATGCTGCACGTCCACCAGAAGGGCGTCGGAATTTGCGGGGTATTTTCCTACGAAGTGGCCGAAACCAAGGTCAACCAGGTTATGGATTTCGCCCGACAGAACCAGCATCCGCTTCAATGCACGCTGGAGAAAGCGTGAACGATGGCTTCGAATAGCGACCCCGGCCGCATTGGGGGGCATGACCGCGGGCGTTTTTCGCGCTAGGGGCAGGAATCCAGTCTTCGGGCTGACCTTTTGAAAGACTGGCAGGCGCCGAGCTATTGTTCAATTTCATCCCCGCCATTGACCGGTACATCTTCCGGCTTGTGACTGTACCGATGCTGGGCGTGTTCGTACTGGCTGCATCGCTGCTGACCCTGGACAAGATGCTGCGGTTGTTCGACTTCGTCGCGACCGAAGGCGGTCCGATCGGCGTGGTGTTCAAGATGCTCGGCAGCCTGGTGCCCGAATATGCCAGCCTGGCGATCCCGCTCGGCCTGCTGCTGGGGATCCTCCTCGCCTTCCGCAAACTCGCCACCAGCAGCGAACTGGACGTACTGCGCGCGGTCGGCCTCAGTTACTGGCGCTTGCTGCGCGTCCCCTATGCGATCACCCTGATGTTGGTCGGGCTGAACGCCGCATTGGTGTTCTATATCCAGCCGGTCAGCCGGTATTATTACGAACAGCTCGATTATGACCTGCGCTCCGGCGCGCTGGGCGCCTCCATCAAAGTTGGGGAATTCACCACGCTCAAGGACCGCATGGCGCTGCGGATCGAGGAAAGCCGCAACGAAGGCCGGCAGTTGATCGGCATCTTTGCGCGGGTTGCCAATGAAAAGGGCCAGGTGCTGTCGATCACCGCGCGCGAGGGGAATTTCCTGGCCACCAGCGACAATCCCAACACCATCATCCTGCGGCTGAACGATGGCACAATCGTGCAGGATATGGGCCGCGGCGAAGAAGGCGGCACACCCCGCGTACTCAGCTTCACCCGCCACGATTTGCCGATCGACCTGCCAGCGATCGAGGAATTTCGCGAACGCGGGGATGCGGAGCGGGAATATATCCTGCCCGAATTGCTCAGCATTGGCTGGAGTCCGGAAAGCACCCAGCAAGTGCGTGATGCCAGCCAGGCCAGCTTCAACTTCCGCATGGTGGAAGTGGTGATGATGCTGCTGATGCCGCTGCTGGCGGTCGCGCTGGCGATACCGCCCAAACGGTCGACCTCGGCGCTGGGCGTGTTCGTGTCGATCGTGATGGTGGTCGCCTATCACAAGGTCAATCAATACGGGGAGGACTTTGCCGCGCTCGGACGGGCCGACCCCGCCCTGGCATTATGGGGTCCGTTCATGGTTTTTGCCGCACTGATCATCTGGATGTTCTACCGCGTCGCCTATGTGCCGGGCGGACAAGCGATCGGAGCGTTGGAAAGCGGATCGGCAAAGCTGGCCAAACAGCTGCGCAAGCTGCTTGGCCGCAAGCGCCGCCGGTTCGAAGCCGAACATGATACCGTCCCTCATTTTCAGGCGGCGGAATAGACGGTGCAGCTGGAATTCTTCCCGTCCCGTACGCTCACGCTTTATTTGGCGAAGTTGTTTTTCGTCCGGATCGTCGCGATGCTGGCGGTCCTGGTGATGGTCCTGATGATGCTCGACCTGCTCAGTACCAGCGGCGATATCCTTGCAGCGGAAGGCAACGGGCAGGCGCAATTATGGACCTATGTCACGCTGCGCGTACCGCAGCTGGTGGCCAGGTTCCTGCCCTATTCCGTGCTGCTTGCCACGATCATCTCGCTGATCACGCTCAACCAGAACAGCGAGGTGATCGCGATGAAGGCCGCAGGGCTGTCCGCGCACCAGGTGCTTGCGCCCTTGCTGCTCACAGCCGGCCTGGTGTCGATTGTGAGCTTTGCCTTCAACGAGCGCGTCGTGACGCAGGCAACCGCCACGCTCAGCGCCTGGGAAGCGAATGATTACGGCCCGATCCCGCAGGATACGGGGGTAAAGGCGAACGTCTACCTGACCGCGGGGAACGATATCCTCACCGCGAACACTGTCACCGGCAGCAGCGAGGGTATGACCATGCGCGGGGTCACCTTCTACCGCCGAGACGCACAAGGAATATTGCTGGAGCAGATCCGGGCCGAGCGAGCGACCTATGCCGCGCCCGGATGGACCATGAACGATGCGGTCCGTTTCGACGTCCAGACCGCAGATACCTCGATGGTAGCTTCTGCGACGGTCGCACCCGAAGTCATCCCCGAACAGATCGAGTTGAGCGCGGTCAATCCCGATGCGCAAAGCTTCTGGCAATTGTCCGGCTCAATCGCCGATTTCGAGGCTGCGGGGCGGCGCACCGCTGAATTACGGGCCAAGTGGTGGCACAAGATATCCGGGCCGCTGTCCGCGTTCCTGATGCCGCTGCTGGGCGCGGTCGCGGCGTTCGGTCTCGCCCGGTCGGGCCAGCTGTTCGTTCGCGCGCTGATCGGGATGGGGCTGGGCTTTACCTATTTCGTGGTCGACAACGCCGCGCTGGCGATGGGCAGCTTCGGCGGTTATCCGCCATTCCTTGCCGCGTGGGCCCCGTTCTTCCTGTTCCTGCTGATCGGCGAGACGGTACTGGTCCGGACCGAGGAATAGCCGCCGGTCAGCGGACTTTCATGGTGCTGCTCAACAACCTGCCGACCAGCGGTGCAAGGCCGCGGTGGTTTGACCGGTCGTAAGTCGATCCGGCACCAAGATGCTCCGCCAGCCGGCGATGCGCCTCGGGCAAGGCATGATAGGGCATACTCGGCAGCAAATGGTGCAGCGCGTGATAGCGCAGGCCGACCGGCGCCCAGATTTCCGCCAACAGGCCCGGTGGGGGCACATTGACCGAATCGAGATATTGCGCGGTCACGGTCATCGGCTCGCCGTCATTTTCCCACAGATGCGCCACCAGCGTGCGCGTCTGGTTCAGCACGGCGGTTAGCGAAAACACCGCAAGCGCGATCAGCAGCGGGCGCCAACCGAGGAACGCAGTGCTGGCCAGCAGTGCGATTGCCCAGACCGTTGCGCCTGTTTCCTGCCAGAAAAACCGGCGGCGAAATTCCTCGGCCGGAGGGCGGCGGCGGAAATCCGGGTTGATCGAAAGCGCCGAAAACCGCTCCCACACCAGTTTGCGCAGCGGCGGGAGAACCAGCCCAATGGGGGTCAGGATGGCGTAGCGGATCACCAGCGCGGGCGGGGCCAGCAGCGAGATCAGGATGAACACCGGCAGCGACCACGGCTTCATCAGCGCCAGCGGCAGATATTCGGGATCCTCGACAGTCCCGTAGCGCGTTCGTGCATGATGGATCGTGTGAACCCCTTCATACATCAGCGACGGGGTCAGCATGGGTATGCCGACCAGCACGTTCCAGGCCATGCGAAACCCCGGCAGCGCGTTGCGGTGAATATGCGACAATTCGTGGATGAACAGCAGCGCCCGGTAGAGCACCAGCGCCGACACGAGGCCGAGCAGGATAGCGAGGCCGGTACTATCCGCCAGTATCGCCCCGGCAAGAGCCGCATAGCCGACCGCGGCCGATACCAGCATATCCGCCCAATAGATGCGGGGATTGACCTCGGCGATGTCCTTGGTCAGGTCCCGCGCGCCGCGCAGCATTGCCATATCGTCGGCAATCGGGACTCGAACCGGATCCGGGCCCGCCAGCGGCTGCGATCCAGCCGTTCCTGCTAAATTGTGCGAATTCATGAAGAGATCCGAATTTTCCTGTTAGCCCGCACCGTTCCGCCTGCAGCTTCGGGGGTGAACCGTGGAACCAAATCGCGGCAAGTGCAAATGTTTGATCAATCTTGTGCGGCGAGTGCGGGAGATCGGGATTGCAGGCTGGCTTGACAAGCCCCTGTTCGCACAGGAGACGAAAACCAAACCTGAACAGGAACGCCTGCGTGACCGAAGCACCGATTACCATTGTCCCGATATCCGGAAAAAAGGGCCGGGCGGCCTTTGTCGATCTGGGCCGAAAATTTGCCTCGCGGGTGCCGCATTTCGTTCCGCAATTGCGCGGCGAGCAGCTGGAACTGATCGATCCCGGCAAGAACCCGTTTTTCCAGCATGCGCGGGTGCAATTGTTCATGGCGTACCGCGGCGATGTTCCGGTGGGCCGCATTTCCGCCCATATCGACGAACTCGCTTTGGAAATCCCGCCGGAACAGGGCATGGGCCCCGGGACCGGCATGTTCGGCTATTACGACGCGGAGGACGAACGGGTCGGCGATGCCTTGCTGGCGGCGGCGGAAAGCTGGCTGCGGCAGCAAGGCATGACCCAGGTACTCGGACCGATATCGCTATCGATCTGGGAAGAACCAGGCCTGCTGGTGCGCGGCCATGACCACGCTCCGATGCTGATGATGGGCCACCATCCGGCCCACTACCAGACCTGGATCGAAGGCGCGGGCTATGTTCCGGCCAAGAAACTGTTCACATACCACTTGCCGATAACCGGCAGCTTTCCGCCGCTGGTCGAACGGATCGTGAAATCGGGCGAACGCAACGAACGCATCCGGATCCGCGAAGTGGACAAATCGAAATTCGAGGACGAGGTGCGGATCATCCTCCACATCCTCAACGATGCCTGGTCGGGTAATTGGGGCTTCGTACCGTTCACCAACACGGAGATTTCCTACGCCGCGAAAAAGATGCTCCCGCTGATCCATCCCGAACTGGTGCGCATTGCGGAACTGGACGGCAAGCCGGTCGCCTTCATGATAACCTTTCCCGATGTCAACGAGGCGCTGGTGCAGACTGGCGGCAAGCTGTTCCCCTTCGGATGGTTCACCTTGCTGCGGTGGATCCGCAAGCCCCGCGGCAAGCATATGCGGGTACCGCTGATGGGTGTTCTCAAGGAATACCATAATTCCCGGCTGGCCAGCCAGCTTGCCTTCATGATGATCGAGTTGATCCGCCAGCAGGCGGTGGGTAAATTCGGGGCTTCGCGCGCGGAAATCGGATGGATCCTCGACGACAATCAGGGAATGGTTGCGATTGCCGACATGATTGGCGGGACAATCAACCGCGAATATCTGATCTACCGCAAGCCGCTGTGAATCGTTGCAGAACTCCGGTTCGCCGCCCATAATGCGCCGGCCGGCTCTAATCCGGCTCGAGCGGGAACTTCAATCGACAGAGTAACGTTTTGTCGCCATGTCCTGCCGGATTCTTTTGGCTGGGTACCGGCCAATCTGCCGATCGAATGCAAACTTCCGATGGAGACCTGGGACTGTGGTTAAATCCGTTCAACCTGCTGCCGGGAAATCTGCCAAACGCCGTGTTCCTCCGGGGTTCGGATTGATCCTGGTCGTCGAGGACGACAGCCTTCTGGCGATGGCTATAGAGCAGGCTCTGATCGATGGTGGGGCGGGCGAAGTCGTGCTGTGCAACTCCACGGAAGCGGCCCTTGCATTTCTGCGCGAACGCAAGCCCGATGCCATAATTCTGGATGTCCATCTGGCGGACCGGGATGATGGCTGGGCCATCGCGGAGTTGCTCGACGATGTCGGACCGAACCGTCCCCGAATCGTGTTTTCCACCGGCGCACCGCAGGATATTCCGGACAAGATCGCAGACCTGGGCCCGGTGCTGGTAAAACCGTACGAGCCGGCAGAGCTGATCGAGGCCATTCGCGGTCCGCAGCGGCGCGGTCTCTTTTCGCTGCTGCGGCGAACGACCACTGATCCCGGCAACTGAATTGGCGACAAAAAAAGGGCCTCCTGACTCACTTGGAGCGGAGGCCCTGGGGGGATCGCGTCACAGGCCGTATGGACGGGAGGGGGGGTCACGGCCGGTGACACACACTAAATGCCCCGCTCTGCGCGGGGTTCCCTGCCAATGCAAAAAAATCAAAAAATATCTGACACACGGCGCTGGCTGGCCTATGGTTGAGCCGCCGGACCAGCCAAAATACCTGATGCTCAAGCGGTCCGGAACCGAAGCGCAACAGATGCGTTTCAGGACGGCTTATCAGGCGGAAGGGTTTCTATGTCATTGGGCGAACAAGTCGCGAAAAATCTCCCATATCTACGGCGCTATGCTCGGGCGCTGACCGGCTCCCAGAAAACGGGGGACACATATGTGCAGGCAACGCTCGAAGCCGCCTTGGCCGATGAAAGTCTCAAGGCGACCCTGGCTGGCGGCCGGGTGCCGCTTTACCGCGCTTTCAACAAGGTGTGGTCCAGTGCGTATCTCGAAGTTGTCAACGGCCCGGCCGCGGGCAGCGATCATGAAATCGCCGCAAACATGCGTCTCAAATCCATTACTCCGCTTAACCGACAGGTTCTCCTGTTGACGACACTTGAAGATTTTTCGGTCGAGGACACAGCCGAGATCATGGATATGGACGCGGCCGATGTTTCAACCCTGGTGAAAGAGGCCGTCGATGAAATCGACCAGGAAACAGCCACCAGCGTCCTGATTATCGAGGATGAGCCGTTGATCTCCATGCAGCTGGAAGATCTGGTGACTTCGCTTGGACATAAAATCTGCGGCACGGCGGCGACCCGTCGGCAGGCCCAGGCCGTCGTGGCAGAGCGGACGCCGGGCCTGGTGCTGGCCGATATTCAACTGGCTGACGGATCGTCCGGCCTCGACGCGGTGGACGACATTCTCTCCATCGACAGCGTGCCGGTGATCTTCATCACCGCATATCCGGAACGGCTCCTGACGGGTGACCGGCCGGAACCGACCTATCTGGTGACCAAGCCATTCCAGGAATCGACGGTTCGCGCTGCCATTTCCCAGGCACTGTTTTTCGGGTCGAGCCGACCGCTCGATTAACCGGTTTGCCGCGATGCGAGGTGAGAACTGGCGCTAGCGGCTGGCGCGGATCGCGAAATCGCTGGGGACGCGGATCGGAACGGTAATGACGCACCGGACACCCTCGGGCGCAAAGTCCAGCTCGACCGGGTTATCGAGTTCGTGGGCGACGATTTTCTCGATCAGATCGGTGCCGAACCCGCGTTTTCGCTGGGTCGGCACCGGTGGCCCGCCCGATTCCTGCCAGACAATCCGCACCACGCCGTCCTCGCGCGTCCAGCTTACCGACACCCGGCCGCCAGCATGGCCCAAGGCCCCGTATTTGGCGGCGTTGGTCGCCAGTTCGTGGATCGCCAGCCCGAGCGACAGCGCGTCGCCCGGTGCAAGTTCGACCGGCGGCCCGCTAACGGAAAGCACTTCACCGCTGCCGTTGTAAGGCGCAAGTTCGGTGGCCACGACATCCGCTATCGGTGTGGTTCCCCATTCCGACTGGGTTAGCAGATCGTGCGTCGCGGATAGTGCCCGGATACGCCCATCGATCCCGTCGACAAATTCATCGAGGTTTTCCGCCCGCCGCCGCGTTAGGGCGATGATCGACAACACATTCGCCAGCGTGTTCTTGACCCGGTGGTTGAGTTCCCGGGTCAGCGAATTGCGGATGGAATTCTGTTCGCGCAGCCACTCCAGCGAAGCCCGGTCCTCCAACGCCTGCTGGCTGAGCAGGCGGGCCACCACCATCAACAGGCTCGCGACCAGCAGACCGAAAATGAGTGTCGCCATGGATAATTGCGACAATGTCCCGCTGAGCGCCGATTCCAGTTCCAGGTACATCGTACGGTTTGCAATGGTGAGCGGCCTGGAAATGACGTTGCCGGTGGATCTTTCGGGCGCAACTTCGGCCAGGAGATTTTCCGGAGCGACCTGGCTGTCATACAGGCGAACCCCGCTTTTCCCCAGGGTTTCGGACTGCAGGACCGAATCGAGAAATTGCTGGGCATCGAAGGGGCTGTAAACAAAGCCCCGCAAGGGGCGCCTGATCGCCGTGCTCTCGATTTCGTTGCTTTCGAACACCGGCATGTAGATCATGAAACCCTTGGCGGCGCCGTTCGCTGTCGGCAGCAACAATTCGATCGGTGCGCTGGCGGTAGGCCGCACGGTGCGTTCGGCTTCCTGCATCGCCGCACGGCGTGCGGGCTCTGAATACATGTCGAAGCCCAGGGCCGCGCGGTTGCGTGCCGTCCGCGGTTCGAGAAACGTGACCGGGGTGATCCACTTGCGGGTCCCGTCATAGGCTGGATAGATACCCAGGCCGCTGGGAAAATAATTGCCCAGCCGCTGGAGGTATTCGTTGGCTCCCTCGGGCCGGACGGCTTCCGCCCAGCCGACGCCGCTCGCACCGCGGTATTCGGTGTCGAGCCGCAGTTCATTGACGAAACGCCGGAATATGCGCTCGTCAACGCGTTCGACAGTGCTGAACAAGGCTGCACCGGCACGAAGATAGGCCGCGTTGGAGCTGCCCCGCCGTTCCAGCGCTGAGCCGACCGCTTGCGAAATAGCCTGAAGTCGGGCGTGTTCGCGCTGCTTCTCACCGCGCTCGATCGCAAAAACACTCAGCGCCGTAATTGCGGTTATCAGCAGGAATATGATCATCGGCACGGCACGCGGATATTCCACAAGCCATCGGCGCAACGAGTGTTGGTGCCGCCTCACCTGATTCACGGACGATGTTCGTTCACGGATGGAATCCCCCAGGTAAGGCCACCAATTCGAGGACAAAAAACCTATCCCTTTAACTCAGGTGTCAGGCAGGGAACCAAACAGAAGCCCCTTCGTTCCCCCTAGCACATTCACATTAATCCAGCGCGGCCTGCAAAAACAAGCTAGACCCAAGTCAGCGATCGAAACGGGGAAGATACAGATTTCCTATGGAACCTGACAAGAAGAAGCGCGCGACAGATAGCTCGGAGAACGCAAAAGTGAACCTACAGCCGGCGGGGAGCCATAAAGGGCACCGGGCGGAACGTCATCCGGAATGGACGAACGGCCTTCGTCGTCTGTACGATTCAGTCGTCGCGGAACCGCTGCCCGATAGTTTCAAGGAGCTTCTGTCGCGGCTGGATGAAAAGTCCTGATGAGCGAAAGCAAGCGAACACCGACCGAAAAGGCCGACTTCAAACGCGAATTGACGGAAGTAATTCCGCACCTTCGCGCGTTCGCGCGCGGGCTGTGCGGCCGTCCCGACATGGCGGATGATCTGGTCCAGGAAGCGATGATGAAGGCCTGGGCGGCGCAGGAACGGTTCGAACCGGGCACATCGATGCGGGCCTGGACCTTCGTGATCCTGCGCAATGCCTATCTGACCGACATGCGGCGCAACCGGTTCCGCGGCGAATATGACGAGAATGTCGCCGAGCGGATTCTGACCGCGCCCGCCGGACAGGAAGAACCCCTGCACCTGTCCGACATGCACCGGGCCCTGTTGACCCTGCCGCCGGAACGGCGCGAAGCGCTGCTGCTGGTCGGCGCGGGCGGGTTCTCCTATGAAGAAGCCGCGAGCATTTGCGGCTGTGCAGTGGGAACGATCAAGAGCCGCGTGGGCCGCGCACGCGCCGCGCTTACCTCGATGATGGAAGACGGCGACATTCCGCGTCGTTCGACCGACGATGCGGCAGCCCACTACGCCATCCTCCAGGAACTCGATTTGGTGGCATCAGGCAACGGGCTCGCTTCCAAGACCCGATAGGACTGGCTATACAGCGTCATGCAGGCTGCACCGCCCACGGTTTGGGGGCGGGTCCGGTCGTTCGCTCATTATCCCCACTGGGGACCTGAAGGATTCGAAATGGGCGTCAATGTCTCTCCGTCCGATCCTCCCGGCAGGGAGCGCAATCCAGCCGGCCGCCGCAAGGCATTCGCGGAACAGGAACTTCGCCTGATCTCCGCATTGGTGGTCATTCTGGGGGCCGGGCTGTTCCTGGCGCTTCCCTTTGTTCTTTCGATCGGTTCGGTGGTGTTCCTGCCGGTTGTGACTGCAATTGTGCTGACGATCATCTTGTCGCCGCTCGCGGACAAGCTCGCCGGTTGGGGCCTGCCGAATGTCCTTGCATCGCTGATCGCCCTGCTGACCTTCTTCGCAATCATGCTGCTGGCGCTGGCCCTGATCCTGCAACCGGCGGTCGATCTGTATGACCGCGTTCCCGCCATGGCCAACCAGGCTGCGGAGAGGTTTGGCGAATTGCGCGACCAGTTTGCCTGGATCGCCATCGCCAACGCGGAACTGGCCGAGCTGATGGGGCAGTCGCAAGGGCGCGAGGTCGTGCTTGCCAGCCCTTCGGTGATCGAGCAGCTGGCGTTTGCAACGCCGAGCGTAGTTCTGGAAACGCTGCTGACCCTGCTGATGACATTCTTCATGATCGAGGCTCGGGTGAGGATGCGGAAGCATTTGCTGCTCGACCGGTCATCCTTTGGCACCAGTATCAAGGCCGCCCGCGCGATCCGCGAAATGCAGGACCGCGTCGCGGCTTATATTTTCACTGTCGCCTGGATCAACGGCATCGTCGGTGTAATCGTCGCGGCCGGCGCATGGGCGCTGGGGGTGGAAGCGCCGGTGATGTGGGGCGGCCTCGCCGCGCTGCTCAACTTCATTCCCTATATCGGGCCACTGGTGATGACGGCGCTGCTGGCGCTGTTCGGGATCGGCACGGCGGAAACCGCGCTGCTGGGGATCATTCCGGCGATCGCCTATCTGGGCCTCCATACAGTCGAAGCGAATATCGTCACGCCCTCGATCCTCGGTGCGCGATTCACCATGAACCCGGTGATGATCCTGATTGCGCTGAGCTATTTCTCATGGGTCTGGGGCGTATTCGGCGCGCTGCTGTCGGTACCCATCCTGCTGATGCTGACCGCGTTCTTCGATAATGTCGGGCGGCCGAACCTGATCGGCTTTATCTTCGGCGAACCCCTGTTTGCGGCCAATCTGCTGGATTTGGCCGAAGGGCCTCCACCCCCCCAGGCATAGCAAAGCCTGCACGAAAAAGCCCGCCCCGGTCATTCCGGAGCGGGCCTTTGCCGTATGGCGGGCTTGGGTGCCGGGCCTTTCCCGATCAGTCGGGGTATTTCCAGGTCGTGCCGCGTGCCAGATTCTCCGAGGCGAATGCCCAGTTGAGCTTCTGGTTGATGACCGCCTCGAGATAGGCAGGGCGCTTGTTCTGATGATCGAGGTAATAGGCGTGTTCCCACAAATCGATCACCAGCAGCGGATTGAATCCGCTGTCGGCCAGCGTGTCGCCGTCATGCGTATCCTCGACCGACAGTGTGCCGTCCTTTTCCGCCAGCCACACCCAGCCGCTGGCGAAATGGCCCGCGCCGCGCTCGGCCAGCTTTGACTTGAGTTCATCCACCGAACCGAAGGCAGTATCGATCATCGACGTCAGTTCGTCTGACGCGCTGGTGGCTTCCGGCGCCAGCGAATGCCAGTAAAAACCGTGGTTGTAGCTTTGTGCCGCATTGTTGAAGAGCCCCTTGTTCGATCCGCGTGCGGCGGCGATGACGTCCTCCAGCGAAGCGTCCGCATGGTCGGTACCTTCGATCGCAGCGTTGGTCTTGTCCAGATAGGCCTGGTGATGCTTGCCATGATGGTAGGACAGGGTTTCCGCCGAAATTGCCGGAACCAGCGCGGTGTCGGGGTAAGGCAAAGGGGTGAGCTTAAAAGGCATGGTTTTTCTCCAATCCGTTTGGTGTGAATCTGGTCCGGGGCTTACCCCTTCAACGCATGGGCAGTCAAAGGGTTGCCCGGTTTACGCTTCAGTCCTGCGTAGAACGCTCGACCGCCGCTGTCACGGCAACATTCATCGTCACATTGCCCAGGGTGCGCATGATGTCGGGCAGCATTTCCACCGCCACAAGCAATGCCAGCGGCTCCACCGGCACACCCATCGCAATAGCAATCGGGCCGATCGAAACTACGAAGCTGATCGAACCGGGCAGGCTGACCGATCCGACGCTGATGATGAACGCGACCGCGACACCCGCAATCATCAGCATCGGGGTCAGTTCCACACCGGCCAGCGCTGCGACGTAGATCACCACTGCCAGGTTCATGGCCGGACTGGTCGCACGAAAGATCGCAACCGCCAGCGGCAGCACGAAATCGGCCGTCCGGTCGCGAATGCCGAGCATCCTTGCGCTGGCCAGCATGGCAGGCAGGCTGGCGAGCGAGCTTTGGGTCGAGATCGCCACCGCCTGCGCCGGGATCATCGCCCGGGCAAACCGCAGCGGACTGATCCGTCCGACCACCCACGCCAGCAGATAGGCTCCGACAAGGACCAGCGTACCCATCGCGCTGACGGTAAGGATATAATGCGCGAGCGTGGCGAAGGCGCCCCCGCCGCTGCGCGCCGCCACACCGATAGCCAGGGCAAACACCCCGACCGGCGCCGCCCACAGCACCCAGCCGATGATCGTCAGCATGGTATTGGCCAGCGCGCGGAAGAACCGCAGCAGGGTCTGCCGCTGGTCATGGGGCAGCCGCCCCATTGCGAGAGCGAACATCGCAAAGAAGATCGTCAGCGGCAACATGGCCGTTTCGGCCGCAGCCGCAATGATGTTGGGTGCAATCAGCGACGTGATGAAATCGCCGATCACCGGGACCTGCTGCGCCGCGCCTGTATCTGCCGCAAGCATTCCCGATGCCGCGGCCGGAATCGGAAATATTGCCAACAAGGCAGGCATGGCGAGCACCGTCACCGTCCCGCTCAGCACCAGCACAGCGAACACCAGCCCCAGCATCAGCCGCGCCGCTCTGCCCGCGCGCGCCGCCTGCGCCATCTGGGTGATCCCCAGGATCAGCAGCGCCGCGACCAGGGGGATGATGGTCATCTGCAACGCGCGCAGCCACAGCGATCCAACCGGCTGGGCAATCGCCAGCACCGCCTCAGCCTGAGAACTGTCGGCCAGCGTCAGTCCCGTAAGCAGCCCGGCAATCAATCCGCCAAAAGTCCACCAGACGGGCAGCCGTATGGCGATAAGGTCACCCTTTGGGGGGTTCGCTTGTGTGTTAATGTCCGGCAATGTCTCGGCCCCCTTCCCTTTGCGCACTTAACGCGCCAGTAGTCCGTGGCAAGGGCCGGTGGTGCCTGCGCATGAAATTGAGGCAAGTTTTCTATGGTACGCAAGTTTTTCGGCACCGACGGCATCAGGGGCCGCACCAACCAGGGCGTGATGACCGCGGCGACCGCGATGCGCGTGGGACAGGCCGCCGGCCGCCACTTCCTGCGCGGCGACCACCGGCACCGGGTGGTGATCGGCAAGGATACCCGCCTGTCGGGTTACATGATGGAAAGCGCATTGGTGGCCGGATTTACCAGCGTGGGCATGGACGTGATCATGACCGGACCGCTGCCCACCCCGGCAATTGCCCTTCTGACACGGGAAATGCGGGCCGATCTCGGCGTGATGATCTCGGCCAGCCACAATCTGTTCGAAGACAACGGGATCAAGCTGTTCGGGCCAGACGGCTTCAAATTGTCCGACGAAGACGAACTGGCCATCGAAACCCTGATCCAGACCGACCAGCCACTCGCAGCGTCGGCCGATATCGGCCGTGCGCGCCGGATCGACGACGCCCGGGGACGTTATATTCACGCGATCAAGCAATCGGTTCCGCAGGATGTCCGATTCGACGGGCTGAAGATCGTGGTCGATTGCGCCCACGGGGCGGCTTACGAGGTCGCGCCGTCGGCGATCTGGGAACTGGGCGCGAAAATCATCACCCTCGGCGTCACCCCCAACGGCAAGAACATCAACGACGCGTGCGGATCGACCTCGCTCGATGCGCTCAAGGCCGCGGTCGTTGAAGAAGGCGCGGATGTCGGCATTGCTCTGGATGGCGATGCCGACCGCCTGATCGTGGTGGACGAAACCGGACGGACGGTCGACGGAGACCAGATCATGGCGCTGATCGCCACCGGCCTTGCCGCCCGGGGCGAGCTGAGGGGCGGCGGGATTGTGGCCACGGTGATGTCCAATCTCGGCCTGGAACGCTATCTTGCGGGCCTGGGGCTGACGCTCGAACGCGCCAAAGTGGGCGACCGCCATGTGCTCGAGAAAATGCGGACCGGCGGCTTCAATGTCGGCGGCGAGCAATCCGGCCATATGATAATGCTCGACCATGCCACCACCGGCGACGGGACGATTGCCGCACTGCAGGTACTCGCGGCGCTGGTCCAATCGGGCAAGAAGGCGAGCGAACTGCTGCATTTATTCGATCCGGTGCCGCAATTGCTCCGGAATGTCCGCTATTCCGGCGGCGCTCCGCTTGAAAACGAGATCGTCAAATCGGTCATCGCGGGAGCGGAGGCGGAACTGGCAGGCAAAGGCCGGCTGGTCATCCGCCCGTCCGGAACCGAGGCGGTCATCCGCGTGATGGCCGAAAGCGATGACAAGGATCAGGTGGAAGCGGTGGTGGACCGGATCTGCGCCGCGGTTCAGGACGCCGCCTGATGCTGGACATGCGCCCCGATTGCGAGCGCTGCGGGGCCGATCTGCCCGCTGCGGCCCCCGGTGCGTTCATCTGTAGTTTCGAGTGCACCTTCTGCGCCCGTTGCGCCGAGGAACTGGATGACCGGTGCCCCAATTGCGGGGGCGAGCTGATGGACCGGCCATCGCGCAGTGCGGCCCTGCAGGTAAAATTCCCGGCAAGTTTGGAGCGCAGGTACAAGGGGCCCGCAGAATGAGCCGGACTCCGCCCCGCATTCTCAGCATTGCCGGTTCGGACAGTTCCGGCGGCGCCGGCATCCAGGCCGACATCAAGACGATCACCATGCTCAGCGGCTATGCCATGACGGCGATTACGGCGGTGACGGCGCAGAACACCATCGGTGTTCAGGGCATTACCCCGATCGCGGGCGAGTTCGTGCTGGAACAGATCGCCTCGTGTATCGACGATATCGGCGCGGACGCGATCAAGATCGGGATGCTGGGCAATGAAGACATAGTGCGCCATGTCGCAGCGGCGCTGGTTGCGGCTCCTGAAGTCAGCGCCCGATCCGCCGCAGGACATATCGCCAAGAACGCACCGCCCGCGACAGGCCGCTTTCCGATCGTGCTCGACCCGGTGATGGTCGCCACCTCCGGTGCCCGGCTGATCGACGAGGCCGCGATTTCAGCGATGCGGGCGCGGCTGTTTCCGCTAGCGACGCTGCTGACGCCCAATCTGCCCGAACTGGAACTGCTGGCCGGCCGCGAACTGCGCACGCTTGAACTGATGCAGGACGCCGCCGGTGAACTCGCCCGGGAGGCCGGCTGCGACGTGCTTGCGAAAGGCGGCCATACCGATGACGAGCGCGTGATCGATGTGCTGGTCAGCCCGATGGGGGAGGCTCAGGTGTTCCACCACCGGCGGCTGTCCACCCCGCACACTCACGGCAGCGGCTGCACCCTGTCATCGGCCATTGCGACCCTGATCGGCCATGGGCAACCGCTTGAGGATGCAATCCGGATAGCGCGCAAATTCGTCTACAGCGCAATGGAGAACGCACCCGGCTTCGGTCTCGGCAGCGGTCCGATGGGCCATCAGGCCGTTCGCAACACCACCTAGGCTTCGAGGTCGTAGAACTCCGCGATATGGTGCCAGGCATCTTCGGCGGTTTCGCACCAGTGGAACAGGTCGAGATCCGCGAGATTGATAGTGCCTTCTTCGGCCAGGGCCTCGAAATTGACGACTCTGGTCCAGAATTCCCTGCCGAACAGCAGCACTGGGATCGGCTTCATCTTGCCGGTCTGGATCAGGGTCAGCAATTCGAGAAATTCGTCGAGCGTTCCGAAACCGCCAGGAAACACCGCCACCGCCCGGGCACGCAGCAGGAAATGCATCTTGCGAAGTGCGAAATAGTGGAACTGGAACGACAAATAGGGCGTCACATAGGAATTGGGTGCCTGTTCATGCGGCAGGGCGATATTCAGCCCGATCGATTCCGCACCAGCGTCGGAAGCGCCGTGATTAGCCGCTTCCATGATCGAGGGCCCGCCGCCCGAACAGATCACAAATTGCCGCTTGCCGTCTTCGATGATCGCCTTTTCGCTGACCAAGCGGCCGAGATTGTAGGCCTCCTGATAATACTTCGATTTCTCCGCCAGCTTCTCGGCTACGGCTTTCTTGTCCGCTAGGGCACTCGCGACCAGTAATTCGGCCTGCGCCGGCGACGGGATTCGCGCGGAACCGTACATGACCAGGGTTGAGCCGACGCCGGCTTCTTCCAGAAGCATTTCGGGCTTCAGCAATTCAAGCTGGAAGCGAACCGGGCGCAATTCCTCGCGCAGCAGAAAATCATCATCCTGGAACGCCAGCCGGTATGCCGGGTGCCTTGTCTGAGGTGTCTGCCGGGGTGCTGAAACAGCAGTTTTCGCCTCAACACTCGCAGGATAGAATTTGCGCTGGCTGAGTTCGTGGTCGTTATTGTCGTTATTCATACCAGCCGCCCTAATCGCGCGGCGATGCGGGGGCAAGTTGTGAATTGGGCACAGGAAATCGGAGGCCTCCCGTGACCCCCACTCTATGGTTTCAGAAGGGAAGCCCTCTTTGATCAGGATGGCCCTGTCGGCACCGGTCTATCCGATACATGCAGCAATCGCAGCGCCATATGTGCGTCCGATTGGCACTTCCGTCTTGTCACCGAGGACCAGAATGCGGCCGCCACCGGGGCGGGGTCTGGTTCCGGTCACATGTTCACGATTGACGGCATAACTCTTGTGCACGCGCAGGAACTGCGGTGACATAGACTCAAGCAGACGGGCGAGGTTCATCGTAACCAGAAGCCGGCCGCCACTGGCAAGCACCACGTCGCAATAGTCGTCGGCTGCCTGGACATAGAGAATGTCGCCCTCCGCGACGCGGTGTGTCCGGGAGCCAGTTCGCAGAATCGCAATGGGTTCATTTTCGCGTTGCGCCCTACCAAGCCGCTCTTCGAGTACCGCCGCTCGTTTCGCTTCTGCGTCCCGCTCGAGACTAATGCTCCGCAAGCCCGCAATTTGCTCGATGGTCACAATCATGAGCAGCACCGCCAGTAGGGCGAAATAGCTCCGTTCGAGAAAGCTGGTGCCCTGCCAGATTGCTAGGGCGATCACGATCAACCCTGTCGCCAGGCCGGTCTGGGCCGCGCGCGGCTCTCGATCGAGCGCGTACCACGCGCAGACGCTTAGTCCTGCCGCGCCGGCCAGGATGGCACCTAGAGCCTTGAAGCCATACCAAGGCATGAAGACGATGCTGATTACTGCGGCGGCTGCAACACCCAGAGAGACAAAGCCTTGCCAACCCTGGGCGAACCGGCGGGCCGCATAACCTGCCGCAAGTACGGCGGTCACCGAGGCCAGCCCGGGAATCGCCACCATACGCACCATGTATTGCGGATATGAATAGGCAATAAAGGCTGGGCTTACCTGGAGGACAAGCTGCAGCACAGCAGAACCACCTATCAGTGCGAGCAACAGGGATCCTCTGTCACGCCGGTCGCTGATCGCTGCGGCGAGGAAGTACATGCCTGCCGCGGCTAGCACGCCCAGAATGAGGAGCGTGGGAAGATATGCCCACAGGTCTCGAAGCTGCTGGTTCTGAAACGGTCCTACGTGGAAAACGCGGACCGCAGGCTTCACCGGCAGCCAGGCATGATGGGCTGAAATACGCGCGGATACCACATTGGATCCGGGCCGCACGAGATGCGAAGGCACAGGAAATGTCGCCACGAACCGGCCGGCCTTCTCCCGCGCGGCCGTCGCTGCCGGAACGCCGTTACGGCCCAGAAGAACGCCGTTCCAGCGGACTTCCGAACTGGCCAGGGCAACAATCCGTACCATCAGCGGGCGCGCGAGCGGCAAAGCCTGCTCACTCACCTCGACCTTGCGCTGGATTGTGACCTCGGCTTGTTCGATGGAGATATCCTCCAGCTTGACCGGCCCGCATTGCGAAGCCGGTGGCTCCGCGCATAGGCGGACCGGTCCCGAAGAAACCGGGTGTGGGCCAGCCCCAACCAGAAGCAGGATGGCCAAGACGCTGAGTATGATCCTCATCATCTGGCCATAGCCCTGTTTCTTCCCCCTGTCCCTGTCGTTCACCGACGCTGCCGGTCATTGCCCGAAAGCTCGTCGACACATTCCTCTGCCAGGGTAAACGCAATGCCCGGGTCGAGTGCGGGGATAGTCCTTGCGGAACCAGACGTCCCACCGCGCAGCCAATCCTAGGCTCGTCTGCCTGTCCAACAGAACTGGAAATATTCTGTCATGAAACTCGTATCGACTGCCCCGCACCCAGCCGCCTTTCGGCCGAGCTTGCCGTTTGCGGCCTTTTCTGCCGTTATTGCCATGGCGCTATCCCAGCCAGCGGCAGCGGGCGCTCCGCAAAGGCAGGGCGAAACCGAGTTGGTAAGGCCGACCGTTGGCCCTGCCCAGATTGCCGACCGGATGCTCGCAGCGCTGGTGGAGGTGAACGGCGTACCGGGCATGGCAGCCGCGGTGTGGAAGGATGGAGCCATCCTCTGGGCAGGGGAGGCCGGGTTCCGTAACGCCGAACAGCGACTGCCGGTGGAGGCGGGAACGGTGTTCCGGCTCGCCAGCGTTTCGAAGATATTCGCTGTTGTCGCCGCAGCACGGCTGCGCGAGCAAGGTCTCCTCGATGTCAACCGGCCTGTTCAGGAAATCGTCGATCATCTGGACAATGATTGGCCGCCCATAACAAGCCGACAGCTCGCATCACATACCTCTGGCATTCCGCACTATCAGGAAATCGACAGCGGGCGCGGCGGCATCAAATTCGAAAACATGGAAAAATCCGTGAGCGTATTCAGCGGCCGCGACCTGCTGTTCACGCCGGGCACCGGGTACAATTATTCCTCCTATGGCTACACACTTCTGAGCGCGGTGGTCGAAAAGGCTGCTGGCCAGCCCTATCTGGACTATCTTGCTGCGGCGATCGTTCCGGGTTTGCATATCGGGCCGGACATTACGGACACCTCGCACACCGATGCCTCCACAGCCTATACCTACATAGAGGGTGAACTCGCCGTCGCACCACCGCATGATTACAGCTACAGTTGGGGCGGCGCCGGGCTCGGCTCCAACGCGAGCGACCTTGCAGAGTTTGGGGGCCGGATTCTTTCCGGAGCCGTCATTTCGGACGCCAGCTTTGCATGGATGCAGCAACCGGCGCGGCTGTCCGACGGCAGTTCTGTCGAAGAAGGCGGCTTTCCCGTAGGATTCGGCTTACGCGGCGGAACCGACATCGATGGAGAGCGCATCGTCCATCATGCCGGCGTTACGTTGGGCGCCCGCAGCGTCCTTATGCTGTATCCCGACAGCAAGGTCGCCGCCAGTGTGCTTTCGAACGCCCCTTGGGTCTCGAACATTGAACAGACCGCGATCATGCTCGCCGCCCCTTTCCACAAGCCGCTTGCCCCCCAGGATTCCAATCCCTGCCCCCTCGAAGCGACCCGCTATGCCGGCACCTCTAATGGCGTATCATTGGTCGGCACAGCGCACTTCGTGCTGGACGAAGGGATATGTGTCGGCACGATTTCCATCGCAGGCCCTCTTGCCGAATGGTTCAACAACGCGCCTCAGCGGGATACGGACTCAATCAGGATAATCGGTCTCAATGCCCACCGCGGTCTGGCCAGCGCGGCGCTGATTACCCCCTATGGCGCCTATGATTTTCGGCCGGATGGCGGGGCCTATTCTACCGAATTCAACAGCAAGCGTTCGCTTTCGGTCACATTCGAGTGAAATCCGATACCCGGGTGCTGCCATCCGTTCCAAGGCTGCGCGTCGGAACAACGTCCGTCTTGATGTTGGCTAACCAACCAATCATTGAATGGACGTAGTCGATCGGCAGAACGTGCAGACGGGAATCGTTCTGGGATGCGCGCGGCTATAACAATCAGACCATAAGCTTCCCGTGCCTGCCTTGGCCAAACAACCTATGGTGTGCCGCCGAGCAGGCTCAGCCGGCGAAATTCACTTGGTGCCATACCGGCATGGCGGGAGAAAAAGCGCGCGAAATAGGCGGGGTCGGCAAAGCCCACCAGACCGGCGATCTCCTTGACCGTCAGCATGGTGTACACAAGGTTGCGCCGCGCTTCGAGATAGATGCGGTCGTGAACCACTTTCTTGGCGGTGCGCCCCAATGCAGCGCGAGAAATGTTATTGAGCTGCGTTGGCGTGATGCTGAGCCGCGCGGCGTAGAACTCCAGCGTTGCACCTTCGCGAAAATGCTTTTCCACCAGCGCCGTGAACTCAGCCGCCCGCCGGTCCTGTCGTAGCGAATTGGTTGGGCGCCGGCCGATTTCGGTTGCAAGCTCCCGGGTAATCCATACCAGGATGAGCGAGAAGTACGCCCGCAATGCCACCTGGCGCACTGGTGAAATTCCGGAAAATTCCCCCACCAGCTGATCGAAAAGATCGCCGATCAATTTATGTGCAGCGGATTTGGCGGCAGAAATGATCCGCGGCTTTGACAGCGCGTCTATTACTTCAACGGTCGCCCCCAGACTTTCATCGAGCGTGCGGCCGTGCAAGGTTACCACATGGCCATCGATGTCGGTACCGAATGTAAAGCTGTGCACGGTCTGCGCCGGGACGATCATGACACAAGGCATCACCAATTGGTGCGAAACCATGTCGAGCTGCACCTGGCCGCTGCCTGCAGCAAAGTAGAAGATGTGCAGCAGTTCCTGATGCTGATGCGGCTTGATTGTCCAATTGTGCAGTGCGCTTCTCTGAACGATCGACTCGCAATGGATTGGATCGAGCGGAATCTCGATAAGTTCTTCATAGATATCAAACCGATGAATAGATTCTTCCTGCATGGAACCAATCCTTTCGTGCATTTCGCCGGCACATTCTGACTGCTCGAACTTTTGAAAAGTACAGTTTTAGTCGAGTTTTGTCCATTCTCACGCGGGTCGGTCCGGTTTAGGTCAATGATTGAATGAAACCCTGGTCGCATTGCCGCGACGCATAATAACGGGGACGCCGACATTCGGAGAGGATATGGACATCACGCAGCCATTGATCGCGCGCAATTATATCGGCGGAGCGTTTCGGGAGTCCTCCTCGACTTTTGAGAAGCTGTCCCCGGTCGATGGACGCAGCGTAGCGCTGGTTCATGAAGCCAGTGCCGATGATGTCAACGATGCTGTTATGGCTGCACGCGCGGCGAGCGATGGTGCATGGGGCGCGATGTCCCAGCGCGAGCGAAGCGCAATGCTGGGCAAGGTTGCCGGACTGATCGAAGCGCGTTTTGACGATTTCGTCGAGGCCGAACTCGCCGATACGGGCAGACCGCGCGCCGCCGCGCGCGAGTTCGATGTACCGCGCACCGCCGATACATTCCGGCTGTTTGCGGGTCTGGCAGGCAGCTATCCAGGGCAATCCTGGCAGACCGAGGCTCCCGGTATAATGGCGGTCAATTACCAGCTGCGCCGCCCGGCCGGCGTGGTTGCCGCGATCGCGCCGTGGAACATGCCGATGGTGCTGCTGGCGTTCAAGATCGCGCCCGCGCTGGCGGTGGGCAACGGCGTGGTTGCCAAGCCTTCGGAAGAAGCGCCTTCAACCGCCTCGATCATGGCCGAGGTTTTCGACCAGGCCGGGCTTCCCGCCGGGGCGTTCAACCTCGTCAACGGTTTCGGCGTCGATTCCGCCGGCGCCTTCCTCACCTCGCATCCCAGCGTCAACCGGATCTCCTTCACCGGTGAAACCAGCACAGGCGCGCATGTCATGCGCTCGGCCGCCGCCATGGTTCGGCCAGTTTCGCTTGAACTGGGAGGCAAGAATCCCGCAATCGTGTTCGAGGATGCGGACCTTGCCGCGGCCATTGCCGGCACGGCCCGCGCCGCATTCTACAATTGCGGCCAGGTGTGCCTGTGTACCGAACGGGTCTATGTCCACCGTTCGCGGTTCGATGAGTTCGTTGCCGGGCTCAAGGCAGAAGCGGAAAAGCTGGTGATCGGTGCGCCCGACGATGCCGGTGTCCAGATGGGCCCGCTGATTTCGCGCAAGCACCGCAACCGGGTGCTCTCCTTTCTAGAGATCGCCCGGCAGGATGGAACGATCGTCACCGGCGGCGGCGTACCGCAGTTCGGCGATGCCCGCGATGAAGGCGCGTTCGTGCAGCCGACCATCGTCACCGACATTCCCGAAACCTCGCGCTTCGTGACGGAGGAAGTGTTCGGGCCGGTATGCCATGTCGCCCCCTTCGACGATGAGGACGAGGCGGTGGCCCTGGCGACTGGTTCGGATTACGGGCTCGTTTCGGTCGTCTGGTCGGGCAACACTTCGCGCGCGCTGCGCGTGGCCGGGCGGATGCGCAGCGGCGTGGTGTGGGTCAACGGCTGGCTGATCCGCGACCTCAGAACGCCGTTCGGCGGCGTCGGGCTTTCGGGCATCGGCAAGGAAGGCGGCTATGCCAGCCTCGATTTCTACACCGATCAGACGAATGTCTGCGTAAAGCTGTGACAACCGCCAACCTCCTTGGCACTTCGCCCCTGCCGCGATTTTTCGCCGTCGATGATGTGGCCGGGGAGCCTTTACCCGCGCCCGGCGCTGGCTGGGGGCACACGGTCAGGGCGACTGTCCGCTCGCTCAGCATGATGCAGAAGGAAGCTGTCGTCAGCTCCTCTGCCAGCAGCCGATCGTGGCGGCTGGTGAGCGACGAGGGTGATTATCTCGACGGGTATGACGAGGCACCTCCGCCGCTTGCCTTCCTTTCCACTGGTATGGTTGCCTCCTACATGGATGAGTTGCTGGCCCTGGCTGCAATGCGCGGAATTGATACGAAGGGTATCCGCCTGACGCTGGACAATTATTACACCATGCAGGGCTCTGCGCTGCGCGGCACGATGGTTGCGGGGGCCGATCATCCGGTATTGACTGCCGAATGTCCGGCGCTCGCGGGCAATCGCTCCGAAGCGATGTCTCTGCTGCTTGGCGCAACGGGCGCATCGCCCATGCACGGGCTGGTTTCGACCTCGCGGAGCGGATCCTTTGCGCTGATCCACAATGGAGAACGCATCGCGCAAGGTGAAGTTGGCGGTCAGGACGACGCAGTCGAGCCCGACAGCGACGCCCGGTTTGAACAGCTGTGCCCAGCCCCCGGGGCGTGGGAAGCACTGCTGGAACGCGGCGGCCCAACGCCGCGCACGGGCGAGGCGGATTCCGGGCCCGGATCGAGCCTCGCCGAAACGCAGGACCGGCGGCTGCATGTCCGCGCGGTGTGCACGCTGCGCGGGGATGGACTTAAGGAAATCCAGCAAAGCATGTTCAACCCCCAGGGGACGATGTTCCGGTTCCTTTCGGACCCTGACGGTCAGCGCGCGCCAGGCGCCTCTGCCTATGTCGCGGCCGGGATCGGCTTCTGCTTCATGACCCAGCTTGGCCGCTATGCGAAGATCACCCGCCGCGATCTTGAACGCTACGCAATCGTGCAGGACATCGATTTTTCGCAAGGCGGGGCGACTGGCGACACCGGCCATGCAGGTGATGCCAGCGCTCCGCGAACCACCGTCAGCATTGCCAGCAGCGAAGACGCGGATTTCGCGCGCCAGCTGCTGAAAATGGGCGAGCAGACCTGCTTTCTGCACGCGCTGTGCCGGACCGCACTCAAGACGCGCATCCGGCTCGCCTGAAAAGACATAAAGAGGGAGTTACGACACAATGCTTCTAACTGACTGGATGGCGATCGCCTCGGTGCTGCTTCTGGCAGCCGCGATCTTGCCCGGAACGCTGGTTTTCCTGATGCTGACCAACAAGCTGGCAGTAAGCGAAGGAGGCGCGCGCTACATCTATGGCAACGCCTTCTGGGTAGGGATATTGTCTCTCGCGCTGGCGCTTTACACGCTGTTCCTGGCGATCCAGGCGGGGCCCTCGCACTATTATTCGGCGGCGTTCGTGGTTTCGGTGGTGCTCTATGGCGCGGTGCTCGTCTGGGGCTTTTTCATGCACACCAAGCTGATGTTCCAGCCGGTGCGAGAGCCCCGCTACCTCGACACTGCGCAGGCGCTGAAGCGCTTTGGCGGCGAAGAAGAGGTCGTCGGCGTAATCGATGGCGCGGGCCGGCCCTGGGCCTATATCGCGCGTCTATCGCGCCGTCCGCATGTCGTCTATCAGCCCGAGGGCGAAAACCCCTTCATCATGACGCACTGCATCCTGGCGCATAGCTCGATGGCCTTTGCGATGAATGACCGCTTCAATCAGCCCGACATTACCATCACTGCGGCGCTCGCCAACAACATGGTGTTCTACGACAAGAACACGCAGTGCTCGGTCATCCAGATGCACAACCGCTCGCTCGACAAATCGATGCCGCTGGACACGCTCCCCACTGTCTCGATGAGCCTCGCCACCTGGGCAAGGCTCTATCCCGATAGCAAGATCTGGTTTCGAGAAATTTCCTGGCGCGACGTCTTCTATCTGAAGATGCTGGCCCGCGCCGATGTGATCGATCCCAAGAGCCCGGTCATCGTTTATCCGTTGCAAAACGATCTCGACGATCGGCTGGGGATGAAGAGCAATGTCATGGGTGTGAAAATCGGTGACAACAGCATGACCTATCCGGCGTCGCTGTTTGCAGACCGCGACTTCCGCGTAATCAACGACGCGGTAGATGGCGTGCCGATTGCATTGGTCTCGAAGTCAGGCGGCGATTTCGTGCAGGTTTACGACCGGCGCGTTGATGGCCGCACCCTTACCCTGGAATTCACGGGTGAAGGCAATTTGCGGGACACGGAGACCGGCTCAACCTGGTCAATCACCGGAACAGCTACTGCTGGGGAATTGTTCGGCAAGCAGCTCGAGCCGGTACCGCATTACAACAAGATATTCTGGTACGTCTGGTCCGACTTCAATCCAGGGTCGCCAATTTATTCCGAAAGATAACCGCGCGCAAATGACGCGGGAAAAACAGGAGAGGGTAAAGCAATGAAAACCGGAAAAACGACGAGGCTGCTCGCCTTGATAACAACCATGCTGACTGTGCCGTCGGTCGCACTCGCTCAGGAACAAGGCGAGGTGGGCGCAGCGGAGGCCCCGCGCGGCGTTGGCGAAATCGTAGTGACCGCACAGAAGCGATCCGAACGCTTGCAAGACGTTCCGATTGCCATCAGCGCCTTTGATGAAGCCAAGTTGGCCGAAACCGGCTTCGACGAGATCAGCGATCTGACCCAGCTTGTTCCAGGTATGCAGTTTGGCAATTTCGGGCCTGTCGCATTCGTTGCGCTGCGCGGTATTTCCTACGAGAATACCACTGCTGCGGGCGACCCTGGCGTCGCCCTGCACCTCGACGGTGTTTATATTGGCCGCCCGGTGGCGACGCTGTTCAGCGCTTTCGATACCGAGCGGACCGAAGTGCTGCGCGGGCCGCAGGGCACACTCTATGGCCGTAACGCCACCGGCGGTTCGGTCAATGTCATCACCAAGAAGCCGTCCGACGAGTTCGAAGGCTCGTTCGAAATGACCGCGGGCAATTATGACTGGTTCCGCGAGCGGGCAATGATCAACGTGCCGCTGGGCGATACGGTACGAGCGCGCATCACCGGCTTCAAGGATGACCGCGACGGCTTCACCCGCAATACATTTCCCGGCGGAACACGCGCCAACGGGATCGACAATTGGGGCCTGCGCGGGCACCTCGATATCGATCTGGCGGCCAATCTCAACATCTTGCTGTCGGCCAATTATGTAAAGGTGGGCGGCAGCGGCAGCCAGCCTGAAGTGCGCGAACCCTTCCCCGCTGCCGGGACCAGCATTCCCGGTTTCGGTGCCGGTGCATTCGGCAGCAATGTCAACGATCTGCGCCCCTTTGTCGAATCCAAGAACACCCCCGAACTGGTCGATAATGACATCTTGCTGCTGTCGGGTACGATGACCTGGGATTTCGAGAATTTCTCGATCAAATCGGTGACTGCCTATGGCGAAAGCAGCTTCTTCAGCCGTCAGGATTCGGATTCCTCCCCGGTCGATATCGCCGAACTCAACCTGGTTGAAGACGCCTCGCAATTCTCACAGGAATTGCAGATTCTCTCCAACGGTGGCGGCAATTTCGACTGGATTGTCGGCCTTTATTATTTCAACGAAGACGCCTTCCGTTCATCGCGTTTTCTCGGGCCGCAATTCGATGCCACGGTTGCCATGTTCCCCAACCTCAACTTCGGAGTGGACTTGGGCGGAACCGTAGAAACCGAAAGCTATGCCGCATTCGGCCAGTTCACCTGGCGCTTTACCGATACGCTGTCGCTGACTGCAGGTGGCCGGATCACCCGCGATACCCGAAACGGGGTGAACGACATTACGCTACGTGCGGTCAACCCCAATTTCCCGCCAGTGATCGTCATGCTGCCATCCAGTATCAAATCGACCGAACCCACCGGCCGTGTGACGCTCGACTGGAAGGCGGCGGACGATATCCTGTTCTACGCAACCGCGGCGCGCGGCTACAAGAGCGGAGGGATCAACCAGCAATCCGCATCGGCCAACCGGACCTTCGAGCCGGAATTCGTCGACAGCTATGAAATGGGCATCAAGTCGCAATTGTTCGACCGCCTCCTTCAGGTGAACCTGGCCGGCTTCTACAACGAATATAATGATCTGCAATTCCAGGTCTTTGGATTCGCCGGGCCGGAGGCGGCCAACGCCGGACAGGCGCATGCCTATGGATTCGAGGCTGAATGGGTCGCGGCACCCAGTGATTACGTAACAATCGACGGATCTTTCAGCTACCTCAACACCGCCTATGACGAACTGTTTTTCAGTGTGAACGGTACCACCCTGGTCGATCTTTCCGGCAACGAATTGAGCCGGGCGCCAGAATTCACCTTTGCCTTGGGGGCAACGGTCGGCGGTCCTCTGGGCGGCGGAAAGGGCGACCTCAAGCTGCGCTCAGACGTCAGCTATCAGGACTCGGCCTTCTTTACGCCCTTCAACCGGCCCGCGGACCGTACCTCCAGTTACACCAATGTGAATCTGCGTTTGATGTGGACCAGCGAGAACGAGCGTTACAACGCTCAGCTGTTCGTCACCAATCTGTTCGACACCGTTCAGGAGGGCAATCTGCTGCGCGGCGTGGGTTTCATCGATGAACCCGGCGGCGGCGGCCAGGAATTTGTGACCTATCGGGCACCGCAGCAATACGGGGTGACTGTAGGCTTCAAGTTCTGAAGCGAAAATGCAAAACCCGGTGGGCCTGGCTCATCGGGTTTTGTCATTTCCCGTGCCGCGCTCGAGCATGTCCGGTATGAAATGCGTCAGCATCCCGGCAGCTTTGTAAAAATCCAAGGATGCCGGTGCTCAAAGCGCATTACCCGCTTAGAGCACCGGCAACACCTTACGCTCAGCCGGCGTTTACAATCTGCGGCCAAAGCGCATCGACGCGGGCTTCCACTTCGGGGTCGGGCAG
Organism: Allopontixanthobacter sp.; assembly: GCF_034376665.1. Taxonomy (NCBI): domain Bacteria; kingdom Pseudomonadati; phylum Pseudomonadota; class Alphaproteobacteria; order Sphingomonadales; family Erythrobacteraceae; genus Allopontixanthobacter; species Allopontixanthobacter sp. The sequence goes on from NZ_JAXMJI010000067.1 coordinate 45,819, forward strand.
TACCCTTTCCATGATCTTGAGCCCGAGTGGCAGGGTGCAATCCACACCCATGAAAGTCCGCACGCCCTTGGGAATGGCGTTGTGGCCATCGTGCACACCCAATTTGGCCGTTGCCCCCGCGTCGCCCTGCGCCAGCGGATCAAGGATATTGCCCAGCACATCGGGAACCACCAACAGATCACGGTCGGCCATGAAGCGGTGCGCCAGCGCCCAATCGCGTTCGTGCGGATTGCGAATGTCAATGTCCTTGTCATAGACGAACACATGTTTGCAGAAGCCCTGAAGCGCGGTGTAGGCGCGCATCATGGCCATGCGCGGTTCGCCAACGCGCTTCTTGTCGATCGAGACATGCGCGGTAAACCCGCAGCCCGCTGACGGATCGACAAACACGTCCACCACATTGGGCAGGACCTGCACCAGATCCTGATAGACCTTCACCGATCGGAAGAACGCCGCGATATTGTTGGTTTCGTTGAGCGGCCGCCCGATGTGGATATGCTGGTAGATCGGCTTCTTGCGCATGGTGATCGCAGTCACCTTGAACACGGGCCGGCGGCGCGGTTCGTCGTAAAAACCGTTGAAGGAAGCAAACCGCCCCTGAATCGTCCAGTCGAAAGGCATGAACACGCCTTCGATTATGATTTCAGCGTCTGCCGGCACATCGACATCGATAGTGGCACAGCGTGTCAGCCTGACCGGTTCGTTCGTCAGGCCGCCAATGAAGGCGAAGTCATCATTCTTGTACGGCAGGGCCGAATTGGCTGCGGCCAGGACCATTTCCGGGCCGACACCGATGACGAAGGCCATGGGGAAGGGTTTGGCCTTGTCCTTGTCCCAGCTCGAGGATGGATCATCGATCTTCGCGCCCCAGCTTTCCTCCATCGATTTTGCATCGCCAGTGCCGCGAAAGATCCATACCGATCCGCCATCACGCTCGGTAATCTCGAAGCGGTGGTAGGAAAGGTTGTGCGCGCCTTCAGCCGGTTTGGAACAAGCAACTGCGCAGATGAAGCGCCCATCCTTGAAATCGCGCGATTTGGTGCCGTCTTGAGGGTTCAGCCGCAAGATCGGGAGGATACCAAGGTCGATGTCATCCCCTGTCAGCACCACTTCCTGACAGGGTGCATCCTCGCGGCCGACATGGATGGGCGCGACCGGGTTCATCATGGCGCTGCGCATCCGTTCGGCAGCGCCCGGCACGGCCCGCGCTTCGTCAACGCCGAAGCTTTCGGCAATCCGGCGATAGGTCGAACCGATAGTATTGGCGAAGACCGGAATATCGAAGTCCTTGGGATTTTCGAACAGCAGGCCCTTGCCGATTTTTTCGTAGTCGGACCGGGCAATGACCGCCCCCATTTCCGAAATTGTGTCAATCTCCGGCTTGATTCGCAGGACATCACCGGCCGCTTCCTGCCGAGTAAGAAAATCCCTCAATCCATGTCCCATATCGTCCAACCTCTCCGATCCTGCATCTGACAGCTTGCCATAAGCTGATATGTACCGTACTGTACGGTACACTTACGAAGCTGGCAACAGGATTCAATTCCTCCATGAACAATTCCGCGCTGCAAATACCTCTCGAAAGCCCCGGGGACGTTGCCGCAGAACCGCTGATGCGCGTTGCGCGCGCCCGGCGTCTCCTGATATTGCAAGAGGCCACCCGCCTTTTCCTTGATGAAGGTTATGGCTCCGCCACGACCAATGCTCTCGTCGCCCGTGTCGGCGGCTCCAAATCGACGATTTACAGCTACTTCGGGAACAAGGAGAAGCTGTTCGGTGCGGTCGTAGATCACGTTCTGGCACAGCTGAAAGCCGCAACAGAAGACTACGATCCGCCAGGCGGGGATCTGGAGGACTGCCTGGTTGATCTCGGCATGAAGCTTCAGACCATTGTTCTGTCCGACGATCACATTGCCTTGGCGCGGATGGTGATTGGCGAAGCGCATCGCTTCCCCGAAATCGGCGAGATATACCACGAACACGGACCGGCGCTGGCACAGCGGGGAGTGGTTGACTTTCTGCTGGCGCATGACGCCATGCCTGGCGCGAGCCTTGAGGATATTCGCGATGCCGCCGAATGGTTCACCGGCCGCCTGATCCACCGCGCCTTCATCCGCGCGCTGTGCGGCCCGGGCACCGATGCCGATCCGCAGGAGCCGGGCAGGATTGCACAGGATGCCGCACGCACCTTCGTTCAACGCTTCGCCGGTCCGGCACGTGGGGCTGCAACATGAAGCGTATCATCGTGGGCATCGCGGGTGCCAGCGGCGTCATCTACGGCATTCGTCTGCTCGAGGTGCTGAGGGCAATCCCCGAAATCGAGACGCATCTGGTGCTCAGCCGCACCGCGCGAATGAATATCGGCATCGAAACCGACTACACTGTGGCCCAGGTCGAAGCCCTGGCCGATCAGGTCCACAAATTTGGCGATGTCGCCTCGAAGCTTTCCTCGGGATCATTCCATACCGAGGGGATGATCGTTGCTGCCTGCTCGATGAAAACCCTATCGGCGATCGTCAACAGCCACGCTGATGATCTGATGTCGCGCGCGGCAGACGTTGTGCTGAAGGAACGGCGGCGCCTCGTCCTCATGCCGCGTGAGACCCCCCTTCACCTGGGGCATTGCAAACTGCTGTATGAAGCCTGCCAACTTGGCGCGATCGTGGCGCCGCCAATGCCCGCTTTCTATGCGAGGCCGACCAGTATCGAGGCGGTGATCGACCATAGCGTTGGGCGGGTACTCGATCTGTTCGGGATCGATGCCGGGGTTTCCTTCCGTTGGCAGGGGTCTGCCCCTGAATGACCGGCAAACGCCTTAGCCGCCAGGCAAATTCGCTGTGGCATTTTTCGCTGGCGGTTTATGCGCAGCCGCAAGTCCCGCCCGCCTGCCTCTGGTTGCAGGACCAGCATGACGTCGATGTCAATCTGTTGCTCTATGCCGGATGGCGCGCAGGGAACGGTGATGCCTTGTCACGCGAGGGGTGCCGAACGGCCAGGGAGCGCAGCGAAGTCTGGCGATGCGAACTTGTCCAGCCGCTGCGTAGCATCCGCCGCCATGCGGGCAATCTGGCCCGCACCGATCCCACTTTCGCACAATCCTATGCCGCACTCAAGGCGTGCGAATTGCAGCTGGAACGCCAACAGCAGGCAATGTTCGCCGATGGCAGCAGCCTGGACAGCGGCGAGAGCGCCGATATCGGCACCGCGCTTGAGGTCTTCGCATCATGTTTGGGCATTCTGGACAGGCCTGGCGTCAGGCCAACTCTGGCGACGATCGCAGCGGCGATGGAAGGCGTCGCTGACTAAGCCATCCAGGAACGCATCACCATGGCTGCTTCCAGTCCGCCATCCACCGGCAAATCGATCCCCCTTACCCAACCGGCTTCGGGAGAAGCGAGAAATGCAAGAACAGCCGCGATCTCGTCAGCGCTGGCCGCGCGGCCCGTGACGGCGAGATCGCTTGCGGCCTTGTCGCCAAAGGCCGACACGAATGTGCTCAAAATTGGCGTGTCCACCGGCCCCGGCGAAACACTGTTCACCCGGACTTGCCTGTCACCAAGTGCGCATTGCAGCTGCTTGCTCCACAGGACCATCAATTGTTTCGAAAAGGCATAGCTGTCGAGAGCGCCGATGCCCTGCTGATCGAGAAATGCGGCAAGCTCGGCGGGCGAAATTTCGTCCGCAAGGCGCAATGCCGCGCGCGTTCGCTCCAGGTCATTACGGAACCGCATCGCTGCCATTGACGCGACGTTGATGATCGCGGCCCCTTCGCGCAGATGACCGAGCGCAGCCAAGGTCAAGTGCCGGGTGCCGAAGAAATTGATCCTGAGGACCCGCTCCGCATCATCGCACGGCGGAATGCCCGCGATATTGCACCAAATATCGATTTCTGGCGGGAGGCGGCCGGCCGCACGGGCGATCGACGCCGGATCAGCCAGATCGAGCTGAATATGATCATCGGCCCAATCACCCGCCGGATTGATGTCCAGACCAATGACATAGGTGCCTTGGGCCTGAAACCGGCGGCAGGTCGCCGCCCCGATCCCCGACGCGGCGCCGGTAATGCAGACAATTCGATCAGTCGCCACCCGACAGGCTCCTGGCCAAACTACCGGGACGATTCGGCTTATGTCCATCAATCAGGCCAGCACCCTGCAACGTGCTGATTACCGCATATTTCCGCATGGAATTACCTGTCCTTTGGGCCGCCATGATTCCGATTTCAGACCAAGCGGACACAGTTGTGCAGCAATCCCGCGGCGGCAATGGCATTGATGCCTGACTTTCCAAAAGTACTGATGAAGTCAACTTTTGTCCCTTCCCCGCGCCCCCGCGTTATGACCTAATGCTATCATCTCCGGTCAAATGCGCGTGTCGGGGAACGGGGTCTGGTAGCCAAGTCTGGAAAAACCAAACCAATCAAAAAATAGCGCGAACCAGGGAGGAAGAAATGGCCAGGATTGATCGGGCGCGCACGGGATTATTGCTTTCCGCTGCCTTCATTTTCGGCATGTCGTCTCAGGCACAGGCACAAACTGCCGATGCCGCCGGGGAAGCTGACGCAGTCGCGGAAGCCGGGCCGGCAAGCGGCGAGATTATCGTCACCGCGCGCAAGCGGGCTGAAAGCCTCCAGGACGTTGCGGCATCGATCCAGGCTTTTCAGGGTCCTGTGCTGCAGGCTGCAGGCTTTGTCGATATTCAGACGCTTTCGGCGACCATTCCCAATTTCCATTATTCGAACGCGACCGGCGCAAACGATATTCTGGTGATGCGCGGGCTTGGTACGGTCGGCTCCGGCCCGCATTTCGAACCTGCCGTTGGCCAGGTATTCAACGGATTCTTTGCCTCCCGCAGCCGGTTGGGCCGGTCCGCTTTCATGGATGTCGGGCAAGTTGAAGTGCTGCGCGGCCCGCAAGGCGCGATTATCGGGAAAAATACCTCGCTCGGCGCGATCAATGTCACCCCAAACAAGCCGACCAATACTCTCGAAGCTTCGCTGTTCACCAGTTATGATTTCGAAGACCGCGAAGGGTACGAAGTCGAAGCGGTGGTGTCCGGCCCGATAACAGAAGGGGTCCGCGCCCGTTTGGCGGTCAATTACAAGGACCGCGACGGCACCATCCGCAATACCGCGATCGGCGGCTTTGCCCAATCGGTGGAAGATCTTTCCACCCGCATCATAGTGGAGGCGGATGTTTCCGATCGGGTGACGGCGGAACTGATGTGGCAACGCAGCGATTTTGATCGCAACGGTAATGCGCGCGAGCTTTCGTTCTGCAACAACCCAGCCGCAGTGCTGGCGGCGATCGGCGACGATTGCACGCTCAACGGCAGCCACGTCAATGTGAACTTCTTTGCCGGACAGCAGATTGACGAACCGTTCAGCCTCGAAGCGAATATGTTGGGTTTCACGCTCAATTTCGATTTCGACGCCTTCACCGTCAGCTCGCTTACCGGATACCAGGAATACACGATTTCCGACCAGTTCGATTCCGATCTGTCGCCGCTTGACCAGCGGACCATCAACAATGTCGAGGATTACGAACAATTCTCGCAGGAACTCCGGGCGGTATCGAACGGACGCAACCCGGTCGATTACATCTTCGGTGCCTTGTTCGTGACCAACAAGATCGACTTTGTGCAGGATTCCGACTTCCGCGATGCACCCGCCAATGGCGGCCCACTGCGTCGCCGGCAGCTGGCCTCGCTCGATACCGACAGCATCTCGGTGTTCGGAGAACTGACCTGGAATGCAACCGACACGATATCGCTCACCGGCGGCGCGCGCTATACGCACGAGGAACGCGACAGCACGGTGCAGCAAACCAACTTCACCATCTACACGACCGATAACGAAGGCGCGCGATGCGGCGGCGGCGGGTTCCGCATCTGCCACGATGTCGAAGGCTCGCTGAGCGACAACGACATATCGTGGAACGCCAGCGTCCGGTGGAAGCCGATCGAGCGCACGATGTTCTATGCCTCAGTCGCCACCGGCTTCAAGAGCGGCGCCTTCAACCTGCTAAGCGGCTTCCAGGATGCACTGCTGGAACAGGTCTTTGCCTTCGGACCCGAAGATTCGATCAATTATGAATTCGGCGGCAAGCATGAATTTTCCGGCCGCCGTATCCGGTTCAACTGGACTGCTTTCTACACGCAGATCAACGATCTGCAGGTTTCGCAGAACGACCCGACCGTGATCGCACAGATCATCAGCAACGCAGGCAAGGCGCGCGCCAAGGGGGTCGAGATCGACAGCAGCTTCGATCTGACCGACCAGCTTACCGTGAAGCTTGTCGGGTCATACCTTGATGCGCAATACACAAGGTTCGAAAATGCGCCCTGCTTCACCGGTCAGACTGCCGCGCAGGGGTGTGTTCGCAACAGCGCCAACCAACTGGTGCAGGACCTTTCGGGCGCGCCAACTACTCGAGCGCCCGAATGGACGTTCACCGCCGATGCGGAATATACCATTCCCCTGGGCGGAAATCTGGAGCTGCGGCCTTCGGGACGCTGGTACTATGTCGATGACCACGTTCTGGCGGTCGACAACGATCCCCGCTCGGTGCAGGAAGCGTATCACAAGATCGACGCCAGCCTGACGCTGGCCGAGGCAGACGATCGCTGGTCGATCTCGCTGGTCGGGCGCAATCTGACCAACAAGTTCACCAGGTCCTTTGATGATGCGACCACCGCGATCAATGCGTTCGGCGGTGGCGGCAGGTTCGCCAATACCGAGGAAAGCCGCACGATCGCCCTAAAAGCGCGGGTGCGTTACTGATCTCAACAAGGGCGGTAAGGCATAATGTTTGCAGCTTCCAAGGATCTGCTGGACCACAAAATCGGCAGGCGGGCTTTCATTGGCACCATGACTGCCGGGGGCATGTCGGTGGCAGGCGCATCGGCATTGGCCGAAACGCTCGACATTCCAATTGCCTCTGCCCCGCCGCCCCAGTCGGCACGCATTGTCGAAGGGTTGACCGGGGGCGAGGCGCTGGCCGAATTCCTGATCGAATGGGATGTGAACTATGTATTCGGTCTGGCAGGATCGGAGGAGGTCGGCTTTCTCGATGCGCTGATTGACCGGAAGCAGCTCAATTACTGCACCTGCCTGCATGAATCTGCGGCCATGGCGATGGCTGATGGCTATTCGCGGTCAACCGGGCGCACACCGTTCATCCAGCTGCATTCAGTGGCCGGTGCGGCCTATGCGCTGGGCCAATTGGTCAATACCTGGCGTGACCGCGTGCCTGCCGTAATCATGACCGGCCGGCAGTCGAGCGATTTTCGCGGGCAGGATGGCTTTCTGGAAGCGGTCAATCTGCACGAACTGCCGCGCGATTATACGCAGTGGATCTGGGATGTTATGGACCCGGCCACGATCCCCGAAGTAATGCGCCGCGCGTTCCTGTTGGCCGAGGCACCGCCGGGCGGGCCAGCTTTTGTCACCGTGTCCAAGGATTTCCTCGAACAGCCATTGCCGCCTACTCAAATCACGCCCCGGTCGCGGTCCAGGATCGATTATGACGTGGTCCCGCCCGATGACCATGTCGCGCGGATTGCCGATGCGCTTTCCACTGCGCAATTTCCCGCATTGTTTGTCGGTAACGAGGCAATACGCTGGGATGCCAGCGCCGAAATTTCCGCGATTGCCGAACATATTGGCGCCGCGGTGATGACCGCGCCAAAGGTGCCGCTGATCTTTCCGACAACGCATCCGGCCTATCTTGGCGAACTGGGTGACGATCCGGCAATTGCTGCGCGCATCGACTGCTTCTGGAGCCTGGGCGGGCACATGTTCAAGCATGGCGCCAAGGCAAAGTCACCGCCGATACCGCCCGGTGCCGTCACCATCCACACCGGCCTCAACGAAGGCGAGGTCGGGCGCAATTACCCGGTGGATATCGCCGCCGTTGCCGGAATGCGCGCGACCGCCAGCGCCGTCATGGCGGAATTGCTTCGCCGCGGAAAGCCAAGCGGCGCGATGAACGCCCGGCGGGATGCCATTGCCAATGCGTCGGCTAAGCGGCGTCAGGATCTGGACGCAATCGCCGACCGCGAAGCCGGCAACGAGCCAATTGCCACGAGCCGCCTGATGCGCGAATTGAACGCGGTCATGGCGGATGATGCCAGCGTGGTTTCCGAAGTGGTCAGTTCGGACCAGTATCTGCGCTATTACCTCGATATCGATCATCGCCGGCCGATGGCCCAACGCAGGCGCAATTTCGATACCACCGGCGGCGTCCTTGGCTGGGGCGTTGCTGCGGCAATCGGCGTAAAAATCGGCAATCCGCAGCGCGAAACCTGGTGCCTGACCGGCGATGGCGCGCTCAATTTCGGGGCGCAGGCGCTATGGACCGCTGCCCGATACGAAGTGCCCATCGGTATCGTGGTGTTCAACAACGGCCAATATCAGTCGAACCGGCGCTTCCTCCACTGGTATGGCCGCCGCGCCGCGGAAACCGGACAGTATCCCGGGGTGAACCTGGGACATCCCGATATCGACCATGTCGCACTGGCTAAGGCGTACGGAGTCGAGGGCGAAACTATCGATGATCCCGCCGGGCTCGCTGCAGCGCTGAAACGGGCGGCGCGCGCAATCCGCGAAGAAAAGCGGCCCTATTTGCTCGATGTCCGGATCGAAAAACGGTACGGCGGGGCGCAATCGGACTGGTTCGATTTCTTTTCAGTGGCCAAGGGGATGGGGCGCACTTCATGACAATGGCGGCAACTGTCCCTGAAGATCGCATGACCCGCGCGGAAATGATCGCAGTTGGGATCTGCATCTTCATCAACATGCTCGATGGGTTCGACGTCCTGGTGATCTCCTTCGCAGGCCCTGCAATCACCCGGGCCTGGAATCTCACCCCGCCGGAACTGGGGCTGCTGTTCAGTTCCGGGCTTGCCGGGATGATGATCGGTTCGCTGTTCCTGGCGCCGCTTGCCGACCGGATCGGCAGGCGCCCGGTGGTGCTGATCAGCCTGACGCTGGTCAGCGCGGGGATGCTCGCCTCGTCCGTGTCGAACGGCCTCTACGTGCTTGCCGCTACGCGCGTGATTTCCGGCCTCGGAATCGGGGCGATGCTCGCGGGGCTGACCGCAACCGTTGCCGAATACACACCAGAAGCGCGCCGAGCCCTCGCCGTCAGCCTGCTGCAGACCGCCTACCCGGTCGGCGCGATTGTCGGCGGAATGATTTCGGCCATACTCATCGCCGATTTCGGCTGGCGCTCCGTATTCGTGGTCGGCGGCCTACTGCCGGCGCTGCTGATCCCGGTGGTCTGGTTCGCCTTGCCCGAATCGCTGGCGTTCCTGTCATCGCGGCAAACGCCCAACAGCCTGGCCCGGACGAACGCGGCGCGGCGCAGGTTGGGCCGCGCTGAATTGGCACAATTGCCCCCGCCCCCGGTCAGCACCGGCAAGCAAGCGGGTTCGGTTCTGGCTTTGCTCACGCCCGAATACAAGCGCCGCACACTGCTCATTACCGTTACCTATGTCATGGTGATGATGACCCTCTATTTCGTGCTCAGCTGGACGCCAAAAATCGTCGTCGATGCGGGATTGACCGAAGCCAAGGGCATTTCCGCCAGCGTACTCGTCAATATCGGCGGGGTCGTCGGCGCTTCGATATTCTGGATCCTTGCAGTACGCTTCCGCGAGGTGCGCACTCTGCGCGTCTATATGCTGCTCTGCATGGCCGGGTTGATCCTCTTTGGGCTGGTTGACATGCACAGCGCCATGCTGTGGGTCGCAGCCTTCATCATGGGCTGTTTCCTGCACGGGACCACCATCGGCCTCTACACGCTGCTTCCGCGTCTTTACCCGGCCGAAGTCCGCTCGACCGGAGCAGGTTGGGCGATCGGCGTTGGCCGGCTGGGCGCGATATTCGGCCCTGCGATCGCGGGCTGGCTGTTCAGCGCCGGATTTGGCGCCGGAATTGTCTATGCCTTGTTCGCCTTGCCGGTGGCGTTTGCCTTCATCGCGGTTTCACGGATAGATGACCGCCCGGCGACTGCAGGCGAGGCAGCTCAATCGGCCCAGTAAAGCCGGGAGGGATTGTCGACCAGCAATTTGCGCTGCAATTCTTCGGTCGGAGCGATACGCGGGATCATGTCAACCAGATGCCCGTCATCGGGGATCGCGTGCTGCATGTTGGGATGCGGCCAATCGCTGCCCCACAGCACGCGGTCGGAATAATCGGCAACCAGCGGCGCGACTGCGGCGGCAAAGCAGTTCCACGGATCGCCCCTGGGGTCCAGCCGGTCCGGGCACGTAGCCTTGAAGTGGATATCGTCGCGGCTGTCGAGCAGTGCGCGAAACGCCTGCATGTCCGGCCCGGCTGGCCCGCCCGTGACATCGGGGCGGCCCATGTGATCAATCACGATCGGCACGGGTATCGCATCGATGAAGCCGCGCAATTCTTCGAGGATGTCCGCTTCGAAATATATGACTACATGCCAACCCTGGGGCAGTCGCTTCGACACTTCGAGGAACTGGTCCCTGGGTGCATCGTCCACCAGGCGTTTGAGGAAATTGAAACGGATCGCGCGCGCTCCGCCATCATGCAGAGCGTGAAGGCCCGCTTCGGCAATCGCCGGATCGACCATGGCCACACCCCGCGCCCGCCCACCCGATCTTGCGATGGCGTGCAGCATGGCAGAATTGTCGGTCCCGTGGCAGCTCGCCTGGACGATCACATTGCGGTCGAAACCCAGATGATCCCGCAGCGCAAACAGCATCTCAGGTCCGGCGTCGGCAGGCAGGTATTTGGCCTTGGAACTGAAAGGGAATTGCGCGACCGGGCCGAACACATGGCAATGCGCGTCGATCGCGCCGGGCGGCGGGCAATAGCGCGGCGGTGACGGGCTGGCGTGCCACGAGACGATGCGATCCAATCGGCTCTGAGTTTGCCGAAGGGTCATGCAAATACTATCCCGTCCATCAGCTTGCGCGCGGTGCGCAGCAAAGCAGCGGAGACGACCTCGCCCGCGTCGTTTACTTCAAGCACGCAGCCCAATTCGCCGGTCGGATGTTCCACCGACAGCATTTTGCGCGGCCCCGGCGGGATCACCGCCACCTCGGCTGCGGGCGAGCCGGGGACAAGGCAGGCGGTCGCCACACTGACCGCGCCGAGCACGCCGATGGTGGCATGCGCGCGGTGCGGAATGAAGCTGCGCACGCAGATCGCGCCGCGAGATTTTGGCGGGGCGACAAGCATCATCTTGGGCACGGATTTTTCGCGCACATCGCCCAGGTTCATGCGCGCGCCCACGGCCAGGCGAATTGCCTCGATCGTTACCTTGAGTTCGGCATTGGCGTCCAGCCATTCGCGGTCCTCATAGCCGGTAATGCCGACATCAGCCGCCTTCATCACGACGCAGGGCATGCCATTGTCGATCAAGGTAACGGGCACGCCGTTCACCATGTCCACGGCATTTCCGCTGGGTAGCAGCGCGCCGCAACTCGAACCGGCAGTATCACGGAATTCGAGCGGGATCGGGGCGTGGCTGCCGGGCACGCCATCGATCCGGGTATTGCCTTCGTATGTCACCGCTCCACCCGGCGTCATCACCGTGGCGATGGCGATTTGGCCGGTGTTTTCCATGAAGATCGTCACGCGTGTTTCATCGCCCGTGGCCTCCACCAATCCGCGCTCGATCGCGAAGGGACCGACACCGGCCAGGATATTGCCGCAATTCTGCGCATCGGAAACGATCGCCTGATCGACGAAAACCTGCAGGAACAGATAATCGACATCCACGCCTTCGCGCGCCGATTTCTGCACTACCGCGGCCTTGCTGGTCAGCGGATCGGCCCCGCCCATCCCGTCAATCTGGCGCGGATCGGGGCTGCCCATTACGCGCAGCAGGAATGCATCGCGCGCCGCCGCGTCAGCGGGCAGATCGCGGGCAAGGAAAAACCCGCCCTTCGACGTGCCGCCGCGCATCCACATACAGGGAGCAGAAGCCTGCATCAGACGTATTTCAACCCTTCGGCGGCGAGCCGTTCGCGCATCCCGTACATATCCAGTCCGAGAATTCCGGCAGCGAGCTTGTCGCGCTTTGCCGCTTCGTTGGCTTCGCGGGCCTGCGCAGCTGCAAGCACGTCTTCCGCCTTTTCACGCGGGACCACGCACACACCGTCGTCATCAGCCACGATCACATCGCCCGGCTGAATGGCCGCGCCAGCACAGACCACCGGTACATTCACGCTGCCCAATGTGTTCTTCACCGTGCCTTGTGCGAACACTGCCTTCGACCATACCGGGAACTGCATCGCCGTGAGATCGCGCACGTCGCGCACACCGGCATCGATCACCAAACCGCGGCAACCGTGCGCGATAGCGCTGGTGGCGAGCAGGTCGCCGAAATAGCCATCCTCGCACGGGGAAGTCGGCGCGAGCACGAGAATGTCTCCCTGCCTCAGTTGTTCGATCGCGGCGTGCACCATCCAGTTGTCGCCCGGTGGGGCGCTGATGGTCACCGCGCTGCCGGCAATGCGGGCCCCCGGATAGATCGGACGCATGGTACTCGCGAGCAGGCCGGTGCGCCCCTGCGCCTCGTGCACGGTGGCGACCCCGCATCGGGCCAGCCCGTCGATGATCGACAAGTCAGCTCGCGCGATGTTCTGAACGACGATGCCGGACATCGAAATTGCTCCTTCAAACTTGGTCGCAGACATGGCCCGATGCGGGCCGTCACGCAATTCGGAACTGTCACCTGCCCATAAGTTTGTGCTAAGTCACGCGACATGGATGTGTTTGCACTCAACCTTCGTCACTTGCGCGCAATCGTCGAGATCAGTCGCTGTGGGAGCATTTCGGGTGCAGCGACAGCCGTAAATCTGACCCAGCCAGCCATAACACAGGCTTTGGCCAAGCTGGAAAGCGGGATCGGCCAGCCGCTGTTTGTGCGGCGCGCAGACGGCATGTCGCCAACCCCGGCGGCCGAACTGCTGGTATCGCGCGCAGAAGCGGCACTGAACCATATTGCCAGCAGCAGAGTGACGATGGCGCAGCTGCGCGCCCTGGTCGCCCTGGCCGATGCGGGCAGCTATGCCGGTGCCAGCGCCGCCACGGCCCTGTCGCAACCATCGCTGCACCGCGCCGTGGGTGACCTCTCGCTGGCCTTGCGGCGGGAACTGGTCACGCGCCGGGGCAAAGGCATTGCGCTGACAGACGCCGGACGGAATCTGGCCCGGCGCTTCCGGTTGGCGCTTGCCGAACTGACGGCGGCGATCAGCGAGCTCCATGCCCTGCAAGGGCGTGAGACAGGGCGCTTAGCCATCGGCGCGATGCCGCTATCCCGGGCGCGGCTGTTGCCCGCAGCGGTCAGCGCATTTCACCGCCTCTATCCCGATGTGCATATCAGCATCGTCGAAGGGGCATTCCACGAGCTGGTCGAACCGCTGCGCGATGGCGCGCTTGACCTCATTATCGGGGCCGTGCGGGATCCCGCGCCTGGTCCCGACCTCGACCAAACGGTGCTGTTCGAAGACCGGCCAGTGGTGCTCGCCCGCCATGGTCACCCGATGCAGGGCAGCGACGTGCGCAGGCTCGCTCAATATCCCTGGATTGTGCCCTCACCCGGCACCCCGCTGCGCGGGCAATGGGAACGCATATTCTGCGAAGCGGGCATTGCTGCGCCGCGCGTGCCCATCGAATGCGGATCGGTAATAACCATCCGGCAGATACTTATGGACAGCGACTTCCTGACGCTGCTCTCGCCCGATCAGGTCGCGGTCGAGCTTGAGGCAGGATGGCTGCGCCGGATATGCGATGCACCGCCAGGGCTGGTGCGCAGGATCGGCCTGACGACGCGTGCGAATTGGCGTCCGACTGCGCGCCAGGCAAGCTTCATGGAACTTCTCGATATCCATGCGGGTGGATCATGAATTAGGATCAGCTTATAGCATGATCGGGCTTCCGATTGGCCGCCCCGCCGCCGGAGGATTAGCCCTTTGGCCATGATGCGAACATGGTCGATGATCGGATTCGGGGAAGCCGGCGCAACTTTTGCCGGTGCCATGTACTGCGCCGGTCGCGCCTTTGACCGGAAGACGGACGATCCTGCGGCTCGCGAGGCCATGCTCGAAACCATTACAAAGGCCGGGGTTGAACCCTGCTCCGATGCCAAAGATGCGCTGGCAGGCGCGCAGGTGGTGCTCAGCCTGGTCACCGCATCAAGCGCGCTGCAGGCGGCAATCGATGATGCGCCCTTCCTGGCGCCCGGCGCGCTGTGGATCGACATGAATTCGGTTGCCCCTGAAACCAAGTGCCGCGCTGCCAACGTGATCGAGGCTGCTGGCGGGCGGTACGTTGACGCCGCCATCATGGCGCCGGTTCAGCCCGCCGCGCTGTCGGTTCCGGTGCTGCTATCCGGCACAGATGCAGCCGATGCCGAAACGGCGCTGGCTGATTTCGGGTTTTCCAGTCTCCGAATTGTCGGCGGCGAAGTGGGCCGGGCATCGACCATCAAGATGCTGCGTTCTGTCATGGTCAAGGGTATCGAGGCGCTGACCGCTGAAATGGTGCTGGCCGCCCGGCATGCCGGGGTCGCCGACGAAGTGCTGGCTTCGCTGGGGGAAGATTGGGCCTGCAAGGCCGAATATAATCTCGAACGGATGACCATGCACGGCCAGCGCCGGGCCGACGAAATGGAGGAAGTCGCAAAGACACTCGAATCACTGGGCGTCGAACCGCTGATGACCCACGGCACAATCATTCGCCAGAGGGAGTTGGCCCGGTGACGCTGATCATCGACTGCCACGGCCATTACACGACCGCGCCTGAAGCGCATAATCTATGGCGTGAGGCGCAGAAAGCGGCCTTCCGGGACGGGCGCGAAGCCCCGCCCTATCCGGCAATTTCCGATGACGAAATTCGCCGCACGATCGAGGAAAATCAGCTCCGCCTGGTCCGCGAACGCGGCGCCGATCTGACGATTTTCTCGCCGCGCGCCTCGGCCATGGCGCATCATGTCGGCGATCAGGCGGTGAGCACCGCATGGGCGCAGCATTGCAACAACCTCATCCACCGCGTCACGCAGTTGTTTCCCGAAACCTTCACCGGCGTCTGTATGCTGCCGCAATCGCCCGAGGCCGACCTGTCCGCGTCGGTTGCCGAACTTGAGCGCTGCGTGACGCAGCTTGGCTTTATCGGCTGCAATCTCAACCCCGATCCGGGCGGCGGGCACTTCACGCTGCCGCCACTGACCGATCGTTACTGGTACCCGATCTATGAAAAGATGGTCGAGCTGGACGTGCCGGCAATGATCCACGTTTCCGGCAGCTGCAACCCCGGCCTGCATGCCACCGGCGCATTCTATATCGCAGCCGATACCATTGCCTTCATGCAGCTGATCGAGGGCGATCTGTTCGCCGATTTTCCGTCGCTGCGCTTCATCATCCCGCACGGCGGAGGCGCGGTTCCCTACCACTGGGGGCGTTATCGCGGGCTGGCCGATATGCTGAAGAAGCCCGATCTGGCGGGGCATGTCATGAACAATGTATTCTTCGACACCTGCGTCTATCACCAGCCCGGCGTGGATTTGCTGGCCGATGTGATCGAGACGAAGAACATCCTGTTCGGCAGCGAAATGGTGGGCGCGGTACGCGGCATCGACCCGCAGACCGGGCATTATTTCGACGACACCAAACGCTATGTCGATGCGCTCGACATTACCGCCGAGCAGCGCCACGCAATCTACGAAGGCAACGCCAGACGCGTGTTTCCCCGGCTTGACGCACAGCTGAAGGGGCGCGGGTTATGAGCACTTGGCTGGCCAATGCCTGGTATGTCGCGGCATGGGACCGTGAAGTGGATAGCCAGCCCCTCGCCCGCACGATCTGCGGCGTGCCGATGATGTTCTATCGCAAACTGGACCGGGGCGTCGTGGCCATGCGCGATGCCTGCCCGCACCGCCTGTTGCCGCTTTCCATGGGGCTGCGCGAGGGGGATTCGATCCGGTGCCGCTATCATGGGCTCAAGCTGGGTCAGGACGGAATTGCCGAGGAAATGCCGGTCAGTTCCGATCCGGTAAATCGGAACGTCTGCGCGGAAACCTTTATCGTGCACGAACGGCACCGCTTCGTCTGGGTGTGGGTCGGTGAAAAAGCGAAAGCGGATCCGGCGCTGATCCCCGATCTTTGGCCCTGTTCTGCGGCGGGCTGGCGGTTTGATGGCGGCTATTTCGAAATCGCGTCGGATTACCGGCTGGCGATCGACAATCTGATGGACCTGACCCACGAAACCTATGTCCACACCGGTTCGATCGGCCAGCCCGAAATCATGCACGCTCCGATCGAGACCCATGTGGAAGGCGACCAGGTTTTCGTCAGGCGCTGGATGCCCGGGGTCGACGCACCGCCATTCTGGGCGGGAGCGTTGCGCCAGCAAGGCCAGGTCGATCGCTGGCAGATCTGCCAGTTCATGCTGCCTTGCGCGGTGATCATCGATGTGGGCGTAGCGCCAGTGGGTGCCGGCGCGACGGTCGAACGGCACGATCAGGGGGTCCGCGGCTTCGTGATCGACGTGATGACCCCGCAAAGTGAGACCAGCCATCACTACTTCTGGGGCATGGCGCGCAATTTCGACATCGATGACGAAGGCTTCACGGCCCGTTTTCGCCAGCAGCAGGGCGGTGTGTTCCTGCAGGACAAGGAAGTTCTGGAGGCCCAGCAGCGCTCCATCGAAGCGAACCCCCAGATGAAACTTGCCGCTTACAAAATCGACGAAGGGGGCACGCGTGCCCGCCAGATAATCGCCCGCGCCATCAAGGCGCAGGATAAGCAGTCGGAAACAGCGGAGGTGGCGAAATGACCGGCCCAAAGGACATCCATACCTATCTCGCCGAGTTCGACGATATTCCGGGCACGCGGGTGTTCACCGCTCAACGGGCGCGGAAGGGCTATTGGCTCAACCAGTTCGCGATGAGCCTGATGAAGCCGGAAAACCGCGTCCGCTGGAAGGCGGATGAACGCGCCTATCTGGATGGATGGCCGATGACCGAAGAGCAGAAACAGGCCGTTCTGGACCGGGACTACAACAGCCTGCTCGATCTTGGCGGGAACATCTATTTCCTTGCCAAGGTCTTTTCCACTGACGGGCTCAGCTTCGTCCAGGCGGTCAGCACCATGACCGGGATGAGCGTGGAGGATTATCAGCAGATGATGATCGCCGGGGGTCGCTCGCCCGACGGCGTGCGCTCCATTCGTGAGGGGAACTGAGATGGCCAGGATCACCGCCGGTATCGCCACCAGCCATATCCCCGCGCTGGGCGCAGCGATCGATCTGGGCAAGACGGGGGAGGATTACTGGCGCCCTGCTTTCGCCGGATATGAATGGACCAAGCAATGGATCGGGCAGAACCCGCCCGATGTCGTAATCCTGGTCTATAACGATCACGCATCGGCCTTCGACATGAACCTGATCCCCACCTTTGCGCTGGGCTGTGCCGAGAATTTTCAGCCCGCCGACGAAGGTTGGGGTCCGCGCCCGGTACCCGTGGTGGAGGGACACCCCGATCTCGCCTGGCATCTGGCGCAGAGCCTGATCCTCGACGAATTCGACATGACCATCATCAACCGGATGGATGTCGATCACGGGCTTACCGTGCCGCTGTCGCTGATGTTCGGGCAGCCGCAAGCCTGGCCCTGCCGGGTGATCCCGCTCGCGGTCAATGTGGTCACCTATCCGCCGCCATCGGGCAATCGCTGCTGGGCGCTGGGCGAGGCAATTGCGCGCGCAGTGGCAGGGTTCCCCGATGATCTCAACGTGCAGGTATGGGGCACGGGGGGGATGAGTCATCAGCTGCAAGGCCCGCGCGCCGGGCTGATCAACCGCGAGTGGGACAACAGGTTTCTCGACCAGTTGATCGGCGAGAGCGATGCCCTGCGGCATATTCCGCATATCGAATATCTGCGCGAAACGGGCAGCGAAGGCATCGAAATGGTGATGTGGTTGATCATGCGCGGCGCACTAGGCCGCACCACCCGCTGCCTGCACCGTCATTACCACGTGCCTGCCTCGAACACCGCGGTCGGCCACATCGTTCTGGAGCCTGTATCATGAGAATTGCCATCGCCGGGACCGGCGCCTTCGGTGAAAAGCACCTCGAAGGCCTCGCCAACATCGATGGCGTCAGCGTCACCGCGCTGACCAGCCGCCGGATCGAACAGGCGCAGGCCGTCGCCGCGAAGTTCGGCGTACCGCATGTCACCGCCACGCTCGACGAAGCGCTCGCACGCGACGACGTTGATGCGGTGATCCTGTGTACCCCTACGCAATTGCATGCGCAGCAAGCCATCGCCTGCATGGACGCGGGCAAACATGTCCAGATCGAGATCCCTCTGGCGGACAGTCTTTCGGATGCAGAGGCAGTGCTGGCCAAGGCCGAGGCAACCGGCCTCACCTGCATGGTCGGGCACACGCGGCGCTTCAACCCGTCGCATCAATGGATCCACCGACGGATCGCGGCGGGCGAGCTGGCGATCCAGCAGATGGACGTGCAGACTTACTTCTTCCGCCGCCAGAACATGAATGCCAAGGGCGAAGCCCGCTCGTGGACCGATCATCTGCTGTGGCACCATGCGGCGCATACTGTCGATCTGTTTGCCTGGCAGGCAGGGCCAATCGTCAAGGCCAACGCCGTCGCCGGGCCGCTCCACCCTGAGCTGGGTATTGCGATGGATATGTCGATCCAGCTCCAGAGCGAAAGCGGCGCGATTTGCACGCTGTCGCTGTCCTTCAACAACGACGGGCCGCTGGGCACTTTCTTCCGCTATATCGGCGACACCGGCACCTATATCGCACGCTACGACGATCTCGTGACCGGGCGGGAAGAACCTGTCGATGTTTCGCAGGTCGCCGTGTCGATGAACGGCATCGAATTGCAGGACCGCGAATTCATCGCGGCAATCCGTGAAGGGCGCGCGCCGCTATCGAGCGTTGCCGATGTCCTGCCCTGTTACAGGGTGCTCCACCAGCTTGAAGGACAGTTATGAACATGCGCAAGGACGTTGTCATTATCGGGGCAGGCCCCGCGGGATTGCTGCTGGGGCATTTGCTGCGCGCGGCCGGTATATCCTGCATCGTCATCGAGCGTGTATCGGGCGAGTATGTGCTCAGCCGCATTCGCGCCGGTGTATTGGAAACTGTCTGCACTGATCTGATGGCGCAGCTCGGCCTGGATGCGCGAATGAAGGCGGAGGGGCTGCCGCACGATGGCTTCAACCTCGCCGATAGCGACCGGTTGATCCGCATCGATATTGCCGGGCTGACCGGCGGACATGTGATGGTTTACGGCCAGACCGAAATCACCCGTGACCTGATGGATGCGGCACCCGAGCGCGGGCTCGAGATCGTCTATGAGGCCGAGGACGTCACGCTGCATGGCATCGATAGCGACGAACCTTCGGTCAGCTATGTCAAGGACGGGAAGGCCCACCAAGTCTCGGCCAAATTCATTTGCGGCTGTGACGGGTTCCATGGCCCTTCGCGGCAGGCCATCCCCGCCAGCGTCGCTCGCCCTCATGAACTCGTTTATCCGTTCGGCTGGCTCGGCATCCTTGCCGATGTTCCCCCGTGCAACGACGAGCTGATCTACGCCAGCCATGAACGCGGCTTTGCGCTTGCCTCAATGCGTTCGCGCACGCGCAGCCGCTATTACATCGACGTGCCACTCGACCAGAAGATCGAGGACTGGCCCGATGACCGGCTATGGGACGAACTGGCGATCAGGCTCGGCCCCAAGGGTGCAGACATCACTCGCGGCCCGGCGCTCGAAAAATCGATCGCGCCGCTGCGCTCCTTCGTGTTCGAGCCGATGCAGCATGGCCGATTGTTCCTGGCCGGCGACGCCGCGCATATCGTTCCGCCAACGGGTGCCAAAGGGCTCAACCTCGCCACTTCCGACGTCGCCTATCTCTCGCGCGCATTGATCGATCATTTCACGCGCGGCGATGAAACAGGCCTGGTCGGCTACAGCGACAAGGCATCCGCGCGGGTGTGGAAGTCCGAGCGTTTCAGCTGGTATCTGACAAAATTGATGCACCGCTTCCCGCAGGATGGTGAGTTCGAGAGGCGCATGCAGCTGTCCGAACTCGATTACATCGCCAGCAGCACCGCCATGCAAACCGCAATTGCCGAAAATTACGTCGGCCTGCCGCTCTGATAGGCTCCACGGGCCTCAATCGCCAGTCTAATCCCCATTGCAGGAGCAAGTCTTCGATGTGAGTAACGCCTCGAAGTTATTCCGGACGGCTCATTTTTGCGCTTTCCACGACAATCCTGCCCATTGCGGACATCGCCGATGCCTATGACGCCGTAATTCGGTTTTGTGTGCCTTTCAGCCCCCGGTCCGGAATCGGCCCCAGCGCCCGCGATCGGCCAGCACTTCGGCGGCGCAATTGTGCCCCGGTGCGCCGGTCACGCCGCCGCCCGGATGCGTGCCCGCCCCGCACATGTAGAGCCCCTTCACCGGCCCGCGATAGGCGCCGTGGCCCAGCACCGGGCGCGCCGACCACAGCTGATCGAGGCTCATGTGACCGTGCATGATGTCACCGCCGACGAGGCCGAACTTGTCGTAAAGACCCTTAGGGCTGAGCACCTGCCGCCCAAGGATCGAGGCGCGGAAACCGGGCGCATGGAGCTCGACCGTGTCGATGATGGTGTCCGCCGCAGCGTCTTCTTCCGCGTCCCAGCACCGACCATCAGGAAGCTCGGGCGCGAACTGCTGACAGAACAGGCTGGCGACATGCTGCCCCGGCGGGGCGAGGCTGTCATCGACCGTCGAGGGAATCAGCATCTCGACAATCGGCGACTTCGACCAGCCGAACTGTTTGGCATCGAGGAAGGCGCGGTCCATGTAATCGAGCGTGGGCGCGAGAATGATGCCCGAACGGTGGTGCTCGCCAGGTTCGGGCAGGCAGGTGAAGCGCGGCAGTTCGGAAAGCGCGACATTCATGCGGAAAGTCCCTCCGCCTGCCTTGAAGCCGCGCATCCGGCGGCGGAAATCCTCCGGCTGCGCGCTTTCGGGCACCATTTTGCCGTAGAGCAGCTTGGGTCCGACATTGGCGATCACTCGGCTAGCAGCAATCTCCTCGCCGCTTTCGAGCCTGACGCCGACCGCCTTGTCGCCATCGATCAAGACCTCTGCCACCGGCGCATCAAGGCTGATTTCGACGCCCGCATCATGGCACACCCCGGCCATGATCTGGGTAATCGTGCCCATGCCGCCCACGCAGTGACCCCATGCGCCCTTCTTGCCGTTCACCTCGCCGAAGACGTGGTGCAGCAGCACATAGGCGCTGCCCGGCGTATCGGGCGAGGCGTAGTTGCCCACCACCGCATCGAAACCGAAAGCAGCCTTGACCGCCTCGCTTTCGAACCAGCTGTCGAGGAAGCTGCGCGCCGATTTGGTGAAAAGGTCGAGCACGTCGCGCTTGGCCTCGAGCCCCAGCCGCGACAGGCCCCAGCCCTGCGAAGCCCCGGCCATGAGCGTGCGCAGCCCTTCACCCACGTTGGGAGGCGATTTGAGCGCGAGGCTGCGCAGCACTTCGGCCACGCCTTCCAATGCGTCGTAATATTGGGGGAGCACTGCGGCATCGTGCGCTGAGAACTTGCGGAATTCCTCCTGCGTGCGTTCGAGACCGCCGCCCAGCTTCAAATAACCGCCATCCTCCTGCGGCAGGAAATTCGAGATCGGCCGTTCGATCACGCGGTAACCGTGATCGGCCAGCTTCATGTCGGCGATCACCTTGGGCTGGAGCAGGCTGACGGTATAGCTCGCCACCGAATTGCGAAAGCCCGGATGAAACTCTTCGGTCACTGCCGCGCCGCCCACCACATCCCGGCGTTCGAGAATGCGCACCTTGAGGCCCGCACGCGCGAGATAGAAGGCACAGACGAGGCCGTTGTGGCCGCCGCCGATGATTACGGCATCGTATTGGCTGCTCATGTGCGGCTCCATCCGTGGGCTGGTTGTTGCTCGAGCCGCGCTTCGGGGATCAATTCGCGGATGCGGGCGCAGAAATGGCGCAGGCAGACCTCTTTCTCGCTCAGTGGTCCCATGCTGAAACTGCGCGATTCCATACCCTGCTGCACACGGTTGATCAGCGCTGTGTCCTCGGCATTGACCTGCCGGTTGATCCGCCAGTTGAGATAGCGCGCCGCGCGCATTTCCCGGCGGTCATCCGGGAGGACGTAGGAAATCTCGCGGATCAGGCTGGTCGTGGGGCTGACGGGCAGCCACTGCATGAAATCGACCTGATCGGGAAAGATGTCGAAGGCGACGTTGGGCCACAGCTTGAAATAGAGCCAATGGCGCTGCCGTTCAGGCGGCAGGTGCTCCGCCGGGGGCAGCAGGCGTTGATACATGCGTTCGGACCAGTTGGTACTGTCGCGGTCGATCATGTCGCCCCACATCCGGTCGACATGGCGCTGCGCCTCGATGCCATAGCTCTTGCCGAACAGCCGCGTGAGACCGGGGTGGGCGACCGGAATGTGCAGCCCGTCGGAATAATTGTCGCCCACGTTCTTCCAGTTTACCTCGCGCGGGCGCAGCGTGACGCGGCCGAGCGCCTTGAGTTCGCCGAAGCGATAGGGCGCGACCATAGCCTCGTAAGGCGCCATCATTTCGGCCACCGAAGGCCCGCCATCGTTTTCGAGTCGGACGAACACAAAGCCGCGCCAGACCTCCATCTCGACCGGCGCGAGGCCTGCCTTGGCGCGATCGAGTGTGGGGTAGCTGGCGCTGTCGGGTACGCCCGAGAGCCGCCCGTCAAGCTCGTAGGTCCAGGCGTGATAGGGGCAGACCAGCTTCTTCGCGCAGCCTTGCGATCCGTCGACAATCCGCGATCCGCGATGGCGGCAGACATTGGTGAAAGCGCGAAGCTGGCTATCGTTGCCGCGCACCGCAATCACGCTTTCACCGCAGTAATCGAGCGTGTGCCAATCGCCAGCCGCGGGAACATCGCTCTCGTGGCAGACAACCTGCCAGCTCGGCCGAAAAACCCGATCGAGTTCCAATGCGAAGAACTCCGGATCGCGATAGGTCCATGCCGGCAGGCTCCAGCCTGCAAGCGCGTCCTGCTGCGATGCTTCGCTGACCTGTGTTGCCATGAGCCCTTCCTTGCTATACGATCGTATAACAAGATGCAGACGAACCATCAACCCGCATTTACGCGCGCCGATCCCGATGAACGGCGACAGAGCCTGATCGAGGCGACCGCGCGCGTGCTGGCATCGAAAGGCGCGGCGGGCGTGTCGGTGCGGGCGATATGTGCCGAAGCCGGGGTTTCGCCTGGCTTGCTGCGGCATTACTTTGCCGGTGTGTCCGAAGCGATCGCCGAAACCTATCGGATGACCGGGCGCAATATAGAAGCGGCGCTGGCAGCGGCGGTGGTGAGCGCCGGGCCTGATCCGCGTGCGCGCCTGCTCGCCTATATTACCGCCAGCTTTCGCCCGCCCATTGCCGATCAGCAGCTGCTCGCTTCCTATATCGCCTTGTGGAGCCTTTCGCGCAGCGATCCGCAGGTGGCAAAGGTTCGGACCGAGGTCTATCGCGATTTTCGCGCCGGACTGGAAATACTGATCGCCGAGCACAGGCCAGACCTGGAGGATGCGCGCTTGCCCGCGATTGCGCTGACCGCGCTGATCGACGGGCTGTGGCTCGAACTATCGCTGGGCGATGCGCCGTTTACGCCTGAAGAGGCGGAAGCGCTGGCGGAGCGCTGGCTCGACACCGTAACTGGCTGAACTTGTGATCTATCCGGCAGCTGGCACCCGGCTGCGGCGGGTCCACAGATACAGCGGCACCCCGGCACCGGCGAGCACCAGGCTCCATCCGGTCGCCTCCACCCCCGCACCCCACAGCGTCCACAGCGCATAGGCGGCCCCGATCAGCGCGAAGCCCCGTACTACCTTCATCCGCCATGCCGCCAGCGCGCACAGGAGATACAGCCACAGCGTCGCGCTGGTCGAAAGCAGCAGCAGGAATTCATAGATCCCCTGCATCGAACGGCTGGCGGTGAAGACAAGAAAGAACGTCGCCACCGCGCTCGACAGCAGCAATGCGCGCACCGGCGCGCCGCGCGCATCGGTGGCCGCAAACCATGCTGGCAGGATGCCGCGTTCAGCCATGCTGCGCGGCAATTCGCCCTGCATCAGTACCCAGCCATTGACCGCACCGACGCAGCTGATGATCGCAAAGACGCTCACCACCTGCCCGGTGCCGCTGTTCCAATAAGTTTCGACAAATGTCGCGAGAGGCGCGGGCGAAGCGGAGGCAACCGCTTCGGGGAGCATCAGCGCCACGGCCGAGCAGACCAGCAGATAGATGAGCCCGGTCAGCGCCGTGCCCCATAGCGTCGCCCGCGGGACGTTAACCGTGGGGTTTTCGACCTGCCCGGCCGCCACGCTGGCGCATTCAAAGCCGAGCAGCGCGAACAGGGTCAGCGCCGCCGCGCTGCTCAATTGGCCGGAGTTGACCTCGCTTGGCTCGAAAGGCCGGATCTCGCCGCTTCCATCGCCCAGCACCAGCGCCGCCAGCACGATCACGCCCAGTAGCGGCAACAGCTTGAGCGCCAGGGTGAGCATCTGGAAATTGCCCGCCGTGCGCACGCCCCGCAAGTTGACCAGCGTCATGGTCCAGACCAAGACCATTGCGCAGAGTGCCGGCAGGAAGGCGGTTGCGCCGATTGCTGGCAGCAAGGACGAAAGATAGCTTACTCCTGCCATAGAGATCGAGGCCACAGCACTCCAGATCGACACAAGATAAAGCCAGGCAACCAGAAATGCCGGCAACTCGCCGAAAGCCTCGGTCACGAAACCTGTGGGATCGCGCGCCGCGGGAAGGGCGCGGGTCAGCGCGGCGAACACCCAGGCCAGCACCAGTGTGCCGGCAATAGTGATGATCCAGCCGAGCACCGCATTCCACCCGTAAGGGGCAAGGCTGGCAGGCAGCAGGAACACGCCCGAACCGATCATATTGCCCATGATCAGGGCGATGGCAGCAAAAAGGCCGAGCTTGCGGCCCGGCCTTTCTGTGTGGTTGGACATTTGCGTCACGAACTCAGAAGTCGAATCCGGCCTTGATGCCCACAGTTCTCGGCCTGATCGGGTAATCGTAGAACACCCCGCCGGTGCTGCTCACCCCAAAAGGGTCGCCGCAAGTTGTTTCGAGGCACTGGACCGTACTGTCGAGAATGCCGTTGCTGTCGAACACGTTGGTTGCGAACAGTTCGAACCGCAGATTGTCGTTCTTAACGCCAAAACTCAGATCTGCCGTGGTAAAAGCTCCGAACGTGCCCTTGAGGTCATTCTCGAAGGTCCGCAGGTCGCTGCGCCGGCTGCCAATGTGCGAAACCGCGCCTTGGAAATGCCCCTCCCAATCGCCCACGGGGAATTCATAGCGGGCAATGGCATTGCCCTTGAACTTGGCGGTGATCGGAAGCCGCGATCCAGTGGGCGCGAGCAGGGCATTTGTGCGCCCGTCACCCGGATCGAACGTGCAATCGAAATCGGGGTTGGCAATGCGGCAGAAATCGCGCCGGATTGTCGCATCATTATAACTGCCGGCGAGCGTGAGGGTGAGCCCGCCCGAACGATAGGTCAGGTCGGATTCGATCCCGCGGATGCGGGCAATCCCGGCATTGCGGACTTCGGAAAGCCCGTTTTCGCCCAGGAACGACAGCTGGATGTTGGTCCAGTCTTCCTGATAGATCGCGCCGTTGAAGGTCACGTCACCAAACCGCGTCTTCCAGCCAAATTCGTAATTGTCGAGCGTGTCGGATTCGTACGGCGGCAATGTGCCGCGGCGGTTGATGCCGCCGGGGCGGAAGCCCTGCGACCAGGTGACATAGACCATCACGTCGGGATTGATCTTGTAGGTCGCATTGGCCTTGAAGATCGCATCAGTATCCGCTGTCGTTTTATCGAGGTTGGTGCAGGGCGATCCTTCGACCACGGCCGGACCGAAACAGGCGGCTTCGCCCGTTCGGCTGGAAAAATTGGCGTTGTAACCAAAGAACCCGACCAGCGAGTTCTTGTAGCGGTAGAGCCGCCCGCCGCCAGTCAGTGTCAGCTTGTCGGTAACATCAAAGCTCAGTTCGCCAAAGGCCGCATAGTCGCGGTCGGTCCGCTCTTGCTGCGTGAGCCAGATATTGCTCTCGGTGCCGGTGACGGTGAACAGGTCGGTCAGATCCTCGATGATGTAGTTCTGCTCGATGCCGTGGCGCTGGCGCTGTGCAAACACGCCGCCGATGAAGCGCACCGGAGCATCCTGCGGGCTGGAAATGCGCACTTCGGCGAAATTACGGCGATACCGGTCGGTGCCCTGAATGAACTGGTTCGGGCTGATCAGATCGTAGTTGTTGTCATAGAAATAGGCGCCATAGCCATAGAGCGCGTCGTAGAAATAGGCGTAGTCCGAATAGTCGAATTCAACCTCGTTCTTGCGCCACAGTCTGCCCGCCGTTGCCACCAGGTCCCAGCTGCCGATCTTGCCCTCGATAGTCAGCGCCGCCTGCAGCCATTTGTCATCGCGGCGTTCCGGATTATATTGAACGGTCTGCAGCTTGCCGGTGACCGCGCTCGAGCGTTCCTGCTGGCCACTGCCGTCGGCCTTCTGCTGTTGAGCAATTATCGTCGGGCGAACGGTCCAGCTCTCGTTGAGCTCGATCCCCAGCGCAAGGCGAGCGCCATAAGTTTCGCTGTCGTTGTAATCCTCTTCGACCAATTCGGCATTGTCCTGAACGATGCCGGAAGTCGGGTAGGTTCGGCTGCCCGGGATATTGTCGATATATCCGCCTTCCTTGCGATACCAGCCGACCAGGCGCAGCGCAGCGCTGTCCGACAATTTGGCGTTGTAGAACCCTTCGGCGATGCCGCCGAATTCGCCGTGGGCGATGGTGTTCAGCTCGAAATCGGCTGCGCCATAGCTGCTCGAATAGTCGGGTTGATTGGTGACCATCTTGACCGTGCCGGCCATCGAGCTGGCGCCATAAAGTGTTCCTTGCGGGCCAGCCAATGCTTCGACCCGGGCAAGGTCGTAGGCGTGAATGTCGAGCGCGCCCTGAATGGTCGTGATCGGCATTTCATCGAGGTATATGCCTACAGTCGGCTGAGAGGTGGAGTGGTTGGCATTTTCGCCCGATGAAACACCGCGGAAGTAGACCTGCGTGACACCTTCCTTGGTCTTCTGGATGGTCACCGACGGCAGATACTTCACCACGTCCTGCAACTGACTCACCTGCAACTGGTCGAGCGTTTCGTTGCCCAGCGCGGTGATCGCCACCGGCACGTCCTGCAGATCCTGCGAGCGTTTTTGCGCGGTGACGATGATAACATTGCTGTCGTCCGGGTCTTCTCTCTGCGCCATGGCAGGCGTGACGACGGCGAGCGAGCAGCCCGCCATCAGTGTTGCGGTCAAGGCGCGTACCCCGCCATTTTCAGGAATTCTCACTGAAACATCCCCTTTGAACTGTCCCCAGCGCCCTATCCGCCACAACTGGCGGCATTTGCCAAGTGAGTTGCTGTGCGTTGACCACGCAAATCGCGCGATGTGGATAAATCATTGCATATTTGCCACAATGACCTGAGTCGGTGCAGCCTTAGCGCGCGTAGGTCTCGACCAGATCGCCCAATGCCTCGCGCAGCGGTCCGAGCCATTGATCGTAGGGCTGCCATTGCCCGACACCGTCGCGGTTGATCGGCCGACGCACCTGCTCGGACGAAGCGGTGCGCACCGCCCGCGCATTGGTGTGAAAATCCATGCAGCTATCCTCGAAATCAAGGCCGAGATAGGTGAGCAGCGCACGCACTTCGGCTTCGGGATCGTCGAGCAGTCGCTCGTGAATCACGCGGTGGATGCGCCCCGGCAGGACCGCGTCATAATGGTCCATCGCCCGCACATAATCGCGGTAATAGCGCCCGATATGGTCGAGCGAATAGGAAAACCCCTGGCCCTTGGCGAAATGCTGGCGGAAATTGGAAAAGCAGCAATCGAGCGGGTGACGCCGCGCGTCGATGATCTTGGCATTGGGCAGGATCAGGTGGATGAACCCGGCATAGCTCCAGTTGTTGGGCAGCTTGTCGATGTAGAAGGGCTTGCCGGACTTGCGCTGCACGCGCGTGCGCTGGAGAAATTCCGCCCCCAGTTCGGCGAACCGTTCGCGCGGCATGTCGGCCACGGCATCGGGCCAGTCGCGCATGTCGCCGCCGGCTTTGCGCGCCTCGCGCATCGCGATCGCAGGAATATCGGGCAGCTCCATCGTCCCTTCGACCTGCGAATGGCTGGAGAGGATCTGTTCGAGCAGCGTCGATCCGGCGCGCGGCAGGCCCAGGATGAAGACCGGATCGGGCGAGGGATCGCCCACGCCACGGTGCTCATCAAGGAATTGCGGGGTGAACCGCGCGATCATCTGGTCAACCTGCCGCGTGATCGCATCGGGATCGTATTCGAGCTCTTCGCTGCGCAGCGCGTTGCCCGCGGCAAAGTGGCAGAAGCTCGGTTCGGCTTGCTTCAAGTCGCCGTATGCCTTGCCCAGCGCAAAGTGCAGGTGCAGCCGGTCATGGTGCGAAGGCTCGCCCTCCAGCGCCGCTTCCATCGCCGCCACGTCCTCGCCCGTGAAGTGCACGGTCTTGAGATTGGCGAGGCTCCACCAGACCTCGCCCAGATCGGCCTGCACCGCCAGCGCGCGGCGATAGGCCGTCACGCCTTCTTCCTGCCGCCCAACGGTCTTGAGCATATGGCCATAGCTCATCCACAGCTTGGCATGATCGGGGAAGGTTTCGACCAGCTCGGCATAGAGCGCCAACGCCTCGTCATAATCGCCGATCCGGCCCAGCGTTGCAGCCAGCAGATTGCGGTTGCCCGGATTGGCGGGATCGACCGCCAAGACTTCGTCGAGCACGCGCGCGGCCTCTTCATAACGGCTTTGCTTGTAAAGCACCGTCGCCAGATTGGCGCGCGCGGCCGCGAACGCGGGGGCCAGTTCGATCGCGCGGCGCAGCAGCGCTTCGGCGTCGGGCAGGCGGCCGATCCGGGCGGCCAGTTCGGCCATCAACCGGATCGCCGCCGCATCGGTGGGCTGGGCGCTGAGCCGCTCGCGCAGCAAGGCCTCGGCCTGACTGAGCTCGCCCTCTAGCATGGCGCCGGCGATGGCGATCATTTGCGGATCATAAGCGGTGGCGCGGATCGCAGCCATTTCGGCCTCGCCCGCTTCCTCCTCGCGCGCCAGTTTGCGTAAAGCCCGCCCCATCAGGCGCCAGGCGGGGGCATTGCGCGGTTCGCGCGCCACCGCGCCGCGCAGACGTTCCAGCGCAGCGGCTGGATCGCTCTCGATCAGCCGGGCAATCGGTACTGGCTGCCCATGCACCGCATGGCCGTGTGCGGATGAAGTTTCGACGTCCATGACCGGCTGCCTATCATGGCCGCCGGTGCAGTCAAATTCCCTTGGCAAATATCAGATCAGCCCGCGAGCCAGTTAAGGGTCGATCGGGGCGGCAGGTTCGTCCGTATCGAGCGCCATTTCGGCAAAGGCGCGGTTCTGCGACAGGAAGACCTTGCCATTGAGCTGCGCAAGAAAGTGCGGGCGCCCCAGCCGGTGATAGATCGCCTCAAGGTTTTCGAGGCCAGAAGCGTCGATCTGGTTGATTGAACCGCTTATAAACTTTCGAGAAAAACTGGATGCCCCGTGAGGATTCGAACCTCAATTGACGGAGTCAGAGTCCGTAGTCTTACCATTAGACGACGGGGCACCATGCGGCGATCTTGAAGCCGGCGCTGTACAGGCCGCAGATTCCTGTAAGCGGCCGTGCATCTAGTTTTGCCGGGCCGCGCCGTCAAGGCTGCTGTCGCGAGGTGATCACCTGATCTGCTTGCCCTTGGGCCAATCGCTCGCTAGCATCGCCGACAGGTCCCCGCGGAATTTCTGCGGGAGGAATAGAAAGTATACGTG
The DNA here is from genome assembly GCF_034376665.1 of Allopontixanthobacter sp. Classification (NCBI taxonomy): domain Bacteria; kingdom Pseudomonadati; phylum Pseudomonadota; class Alphaproteobacteria; order Sphingomonadales; family Erythrobacteraceae; genus Allopontixanthobacter; species Allopontixanthobacter sp. The sequence continues at coordinate 75,777 of NZ_JAXMJI010000067.1, forward strand.
CAATGGCGGATCACTCTCCGCCGGACAGTCATAATACGGCTGGCAGAAACGAGGGCGACAGGTCCGGTAAGGTAGCAGATTTTCGCTACAAGCGCCCCTCGCAGCCGCAACACAAAGCCAGGTCCGGCAGCGCTGGCAATTCAGCCGACGAACTGTGCGCGCCCGTCGCCCGGCGTCAGGCCTATGCCGCGCTGGATCTGGGCACCAACAACTGCCGCCTGCTGATCGCCCGCCCGTCGGGAGAAAACTTCACCGTGATCGACGCCGTCAGCCGGGTAGTCCGGCTGGGCGAAGGTCTGGCCAAATCGGGCGAATTGAGCGATGCGGCGATGGACCGCGCGCTGGGCGCATTGCAGGTCTGCGCGGACAAACTGCGCCGGCGCAACGTCCATCTCGCGCGCTCGGTTGCGACCGAGGCCTGCCGCCGGGCTTCCAACGGAATGAAATTCATCGAGCGCGTACGCGATGAAACGGGTATCGTGCTGGACATTATCACCGCAGAGGAAGAAGCCCGCCTCGCCGTGCTGGGGTGCCACATCCTGCTGGAAGGCGGCGAGGGCCCTGCGGTCATTTTCGACATCGGGGGCGGCTCGACCGAATTGATCCTGATCGAACCGGGCGGCCCCGTGCCCCGGATCCTCGACTGGCAAAGCGTACCTTGGGGCGTAGTTTCGCTGACCGATACGGTGGGTGAAGCCGCTGGCTCAGCGGCGAGCGACCGGATAGCGCGTTACGATGAAATGCGGCGGCTGGTGGCGGCGAGTTTTGCCGAATTTGCCCAGCGGATTGCCCCGCTGGCCGGTCCGAACGGCAGCATCCGCCTGCTGGGCACTAGCGGAACGGTGACCACCCTTGCCAGCCTGCATCTGGAACTGCCGCAGTACGACCGGCGCGCGGTCGACGGGCTGATCGTTCCGGCGGCCTCTATGCGGGATATCAGCACACGTCTGTCCCGCATCACGCCCGACGAGCTGCGCAACCTGCCGTGCATCGGCAGCGACCGCGCGGATCTGGTCGTGGCGGGCTGCGCAATCCTCGAATCGATTCTCGACATCTGGCCGGCGAAGCAATTGGGCGTGGCCGACCGCGGCATCCGCGAGGGCATTCTGCGCAGCCTGATGGCCGCCGATGTCGAGGGCGAGAAGAGCCGCACCGCCGTGCTCAATTCCCGCACGGGCGGCGGCGCGTGAGCCGGTCCGGCCGCGATCCGTCCAAACGGGTGAAGACCGCGAAAGGCCGCACCGCGTCCAGTGTCCGGTGGCTGGAACGCCAGCTGAACGATCCCTATGTCAAACAGGCCAAGGCGGACGGATACCGCAGCCGGGCCGCGTACAAGCTGATCGAACTGGACGAGAAATTCTCGCTGCTGCGCGGCGCGAAGCGGGTCATCGATCTGGGCATCGCGCCCGGCGGTTGGAGCCAGGTCGTGCGCAAGGTCAGCCCCAAGGCCGCGATCGTCGGTATCGATCTGCTGCCCACCGAGCCGCTCGAAGGGGTGACGATTTTCGAGATGGATTTCATGGCGCAGGACGCCCCGGCCGCGCTGGAACAGGCGCTGGACGGACCGCCCGACCTGGTCCTGTCCGACATGGCGGCCAACACCGTCGGCCACAAGCAGACCGATCACTTGCGAACCATGGGACTGGTCGAAGCCGGGGCGTGGTTTGCGGTCGAAAACCTCGCGCCCGGCGGCGCGTTCGTGGCCAAGGTGCTGGCAGGGGGAACCGATACGGAGCTGCTCACCTTGCTCAAGCGGCACTTCACCACCGTCAAGCACGCCAAGCCGCCTGCCAGCCGCAAGGGATCGTCCGAATGGTATGTCGTGGCGCAGGGGTTCAAGGGCCAGCAGTAAGGACCCAACGAAAAAGGGCCCCGCAATCGCAGGGCCCCTATTTCGAATGGAAAACGGTTTCAGCCGGCGTCAGGTAACCGGTACCGGCGCTGCAACGGCCCCGGCTTCTTCAGCGCCGAGGGGTTCTGTAGCAGGAACCGCGCCATCCAGCGGCGCATCTTCAGCGGCAGCTTCGGCGGCCGGTGCTTCGGGTGTCGGCAATTCCGGACCACCGCCATTTTCACGCATATAGAGAATGACATTGGCGCGGTCTTCCGGGCTGCTCAGACCGGCGAAGCTCATCTTCGTACCTTCGGCAAAGCCGCGCGGGCTCTTGAGCCAGGCGTCGAGCGCGGCATAATCCCAGTTGCCGCCATGGCTCTTGAGTGCATCGCTATAGGCGAAACCCGGGGCGTGCTGGCCGATGGGAGTGCCCACCACGCCATACAAATTGGGCCCGATGCCCGCGGCACCGCCTTGTTCGACAGTATGGCACGCGGTGCATTTGGCGAACACTTTTGCCCCGGCTGCCGCATCGCCGGCAGCCAGCAAGGTGGCCAGCGAGGGCCCTGCCTCTTCGCCGCCTTCTTCCGCAGCGCCCTGGATAAAGTAGCCGCCTTCTTCCGGAGCTTCCGCCCGGTCGGCATGATACAAGCGCGCACCGACCGCGCTCAGTCCCAGGGCAATGATCCCGGCGAAAAGTACCCATCCGGCGGTAGTGTTCAAGCGATCGTCCATGCGTCAAAAATCCGACATCTTTGCTGGTGAAGAGATTGGCGGTCGCTTTAAGGGCAGGCGGGCGATACTGCAAGCGCGCCGATTGCGACCGGGCCATTGCAATAGAGAGCGTATTCTTCGGCGGCCTTGAATGTGCCGGCGCCCCCCGCATTGCCTTTTGTACATTGCAGTGCGCGATTTGCACGGTTAGGCGCTGCGGACGATGCAAAGTTTTCCCTCTCCCGCGCTCGCCATGGTCGAAAAGATGCAGGCCGCCGCTGCCGCCGCACCGCTGCAGGCCGCGGCGTTTCAGGGGTCGCCGGGCGCCAATTCGCACCGCGCCGCGGGTGAGGCGATGCCGGAAAGCCTGCCGCTGCCGTGTTTCAGTTTCGAAGATGCGCTGGACGCGGTGAAAGACGGCCGCGCCGCCAGCGCGATCATCCCGATCGAAAACAGCCAGAACGGCCGGGTCGCCGATATCCATTTCCTGCTGCCGGAAAGCGGTCTGGCGATCGTGGGTGAACATTTCATGCCGATTTCGCACGCGCTGATGGCGCTGCCCCATGCCGACGGATCGCTCGGACCTTTCGAGGCCGCCTACAGCCATCCGCAGGCGCTCGGCCAGTCGCGCCATTTCCTGCGGGAACGCGGAATCGTGCCGCTGAGCCATGCCGACACTGCAGGGGCCGCCGCCTATGTGGCGGAACGCGGCGATCCTGCGATTGCCGCGATCGCTCCGGTTCTTGCGGCGGATCTCTACGGCCTCACCATCGCCGAGAGCCGGGTCGAAGACGCGCATGACAACATGACCCGATTCGTCATTCTGGCCCGCGAGCCGCTCGATCCGGCATCGCTGTCGGGCGAAACCGCGATGACGACCTTCGTGTTCGAGGTGAAGAACATTCCCGCCGCCCTGTACAAGGCGATGGGCGGGTTCGCGACCAACGGTGTCAACATGACCAAGCTGGAAAGCTACCAGAAGGGCGCGAGCTTTGCCGCAACCACCTTCTATGCCGACATCATCGGCGCGCCGGGCGATCCAGCCGTGGACCGGGCGCTGGAAGAACTGGCGTTTCACTGCAAGGAAATGCGCGTGCTCGGCAGCTACCGCCAGGCCCGCCCGCGAGGATAGTTTCCGGCGCGGCTCGAGCCAAAGACGGGATTAATCAATCCCATGGCTTGCTCCCCGCACCGCGCTCTGCCACCACCACCGCCGTGACTGTGAACACGGGGCAAATCGACGCGGGCGGCAATTCGGATGCCGGACAGGGCTGGCAGGCCGTCCGGTCCGACACGTCGATTCAATACGCGCCGGTCGAGCCGCCCGAGACGCCCGAGACGCCGCGCTGGCTGCAGGACATCGGCCGCTGGCTGGAGGAAATGTTCGCGCCGCTGGGCCGGATGCTCGGCGATGCCTGGCCGGTCCTGAAATGGGTGCTCCTGGCGCTGGCCATCGCGGCGCTGCTGTATCTGCTGTACCAGCTGATCGCGCCGCTGATCGAGCGCCGGGAGGACAGCGGAGCAGAGGAGGAGGATGCGTGGGTGCCGCGCCGCGAAGACGCGCTGGCCCTGCTGGAGGATGCGGACCGGCTGGCAGCGGAGGGCCGGTTCGACGAAGCCACGCATCTGCTGCTGCAGCGCAGTGTCGGGCACATCGCCGCTGCCCGGCCGAACTGGATCGAACCGTCCTCCACCGCGCGGGAGATCGCCGCGCTGCCGGCCCTGCCCGATGCCGCGCGCGGAGCCTTTTCCGCGATATCTACTCGCGTCGAACGCAGCCTGTTCGCCTTGCGCAAGCTCGACGCGCTGGACTGGCAAGCCGCGCGCGAAGCCTATAGCGAGTTCGCACTCGCCAATCTGTCCGCCCGTGCGCTGGCGCGTAACGGCGGCGGGACAGCGGTCCACGCGGAATGAGTGCCCTGCCAGCCAGTCCGTTCAACCCCAAGGTGATGCTCGCGCTGGTGCTGTTCGGCGCGCTCGCCTTCTTCGCCACGCTGTATTTCATCGGCACAGGACAGACCGGGGGTGGTAACGACGGCGGCGGTCATGCGGTGGGCCGGGGCCTCAACGGCTTTGCCGCGCTTGCCGAATTGCTGGAGGATGACGGTTACGAAATCACTCTGTCACGCAGCCCCGGTGCGCTGACCGGAGAATCGCTGCTGATCCTCACCCCGCCCGCCTTCATGGAGGCCGGGGATCTGGCCGACGTGATCGAGGATCGACGCCTCGCCGGACCCACGTTGGTAATTCTGCCGAAATGGAACGTCGCGGAAATTCCCGATGAATGGGATGTCGAAAAAGACACCGGCTGGGTGCTGCTGAGCGGCGCGAGCGAGCCCTATTGGCTGGAGGAGCTGCAAGGCGATCTCGCGATGGAAGGCACCGTCAAGCAATTGCCGCAAAGCGGCATGCAATGGCGCGGGCTGGGAATGAACGGAAATCTGCCGGATGCGCAAAGCCTGTCGATATCCGGCGAGCGGATCAGGCCGCTGATACGTGATTCCCTTGGCAAAACGCTGGCCGGATATCTCGATGACGGCGGCTACTACCCCGATATGGCCGACGCCGCCGGGATTGCGCCAACGGAAAGCGACGACGAGGCTATCCTCGAAAAATGGGGTGTCGTGTTCGTGGCTGAACCGGACCTGCTCAACAATTACGGCATGGCCGATGCCCGCCGGGCGGAACTGGCCCGCGAAATCGTTGCCCTGACCATGGAATATGGCGAGCTGCCGATCACCTTCGATCTGACGCAGAGCGGACTCGGCGGCACTCAGAACCTGCTGACGCTGGCGATGAAGCCGCCGTTTCTCGCGGCGACCCTGTGCCTGTTGATCGCGATGCTGGTGGTCGGATGGCGCGCCTTCCGCCGGTTCGGCCCGCCCGCCAGCGAAGGGCGCGCGATCGCCTTTGGAAAACGCCAACTGGTCGCCAACAGCGCCGGTCTGATCCAGCGCACGCGGCGGATGCATCTGCTGACGGCCCCCTATGCCGAGATGATGCGTATCCGGATTGCCGCCGCGCTCGGCCTGCACCGGGCGGACGATAGCCAGATAGATGCCGCGCTGCACCGCCGCCTGCCCGATGAACCTCCTGTCGGCCACACTCTCGGCCACTTGCGCAAGGCCCGCACCCCGCATGACGTTCTGCGCGCGGCCAATGCGCTCCGGTCCCTCGAAAGGAAGCTTTCCCGATGAATATGACACTGGACGATGTCCGCAACCTCGCAGCGGCGATCCGGGGCGAAGTGGCCAAGGCCATCGTCGGCCAGAATGAAACGGTCGATCATTTGTTGGTCGCGCTGTTTTCGCAGGGCCATGTCCTGCTCGAAGGCCCTCCCGGAACCGCAAAGACTTTCCTCGCGCAAAGTTTTGCCGCCGCACTGGGTCTTGATTTCGGGCGCATCCAGTTCACCCCGGATTTGCTGCCAGGCGATATTCTGGGCTCCAATCTGTTCAACTTCCAGACCAGCCAGTTCACCCTGACGCGCGGGCCGATTTTCTGCGAGCTGCTGCTGGCGGACGAGATCAACCGCACGCCGCCCAAGACGCAGGCCGCCCTGCTCGAAGCGATGCAGGAACGCCGGGTCACGCTGGATGGGGAAAGCCATAGCCTGTCGGACCAGTTCCTGGTGGTCGCGACCCAGAACCCGATCGAGAACCAGGGGGTCTATCCCCTGCCCGAAGCGCAGCTCGACCGGTTCCTGTTCAAGCTGCTGGTGTCCTATCCCAGCGAAGCCGAGGAAGCCGAAATCGTGACCCGCTACGGCGATCGGCAGGGCCCGCGCAGCCCTGCGGCCCTGGGCGTCACCGCTGTTACGGACGGGGCGATGCTGAGCGCGGCGAGTGCTGCGGTCGGCACCGTCACCATGGCGCGGGAAGTGACCGATTACGTCGTTCGGCTGGTGCGCGCCACGCGGGAAAATCCCGACCTGTCGATCGGCGCAAGCCCGCGCGCCGCCGTGGTGTTGGCAGGGGCGGCCCGCGCCCGCGCCGCGCTGGAAGGACGCGATTATACCATTCCTGATGACGTAAAGGCGCTGTCCACCGCCGTGTTGCGGCACCGCCTGACACTCAGCCCGGCGGCGGAAATCGAGGGGCGCGACATGGAAGCGCTGGTGGCCGAGCTGGTCGAAGCCACGGAAGCCCCGCGCTAGGCCTCGCTGCATGGCGCTGTCGATCCTCCCCACTGCCCGCGCCGCCTGGCTGACGGCCCTGGCCGCGCCGCTCGCGATCGTGATCGCGGCCGCCGCGCCGAGCGCATGGGTCCTCGCCCCGGCAGCGGGTGCGGCCCTGCTGGTGCTGGTGCTGCTGGACGGGCTGGTGGCCGGGCGGATGACCGACTGGAAGCTCGATGTTCCGGCAGACGCCGAAGTCGGCGAACCGCTGACCATCCGGGTGCTCGCGGAATTCGCCGGACGCGCCAGCAATTCGTCGCCGGAGGTGGCGCTGGAATTCGATCCCCGGCTCGGCCCGGCAGGCACCGCGACCCTGCCGCTCGATTTCGAAGCGGAAACAGCCAGCTGGCAGGGGAGCGCAATCCTGTCGCCCAATCGCCGCGGTACCGCCCGGATCGGCAAGCTGTGGTTTCGCTGGGCCGGACCGCTGGGCTTGGGCGCGCGGCAGGTACAGCGTGATGTGGACGAACAAATCCGCATCTGGCCCGATCTTGCCCCCGTCCGTTCGCCCGAATTGCAAAATTATTTGCGCGATGCCCAGTTCGGGCTGATTGCCCGGCGGATACGCGGCGAAGGCACCCAGTTCGAAGCGCTCAGCGAATACGAACCCGGCATGGACCGCCGCCGGATCGACTGGAAGGCCAGCGCGCGCCACACCCGGCTGTACGCGCGAGAGAACGAAAGCGAGCGCAACAACCAGATCGTGTTCGCTTTCGACTGCGGCCAGGCGATGTGCGAACCGGTCGACGGCCTTCCTCGGATCGACCGTGCGGTAACTGCAGCGCTGACTGCGTCCTATGTCGCGCTGAAAGGCGGCGACCGGGTGGCGCTGTTCGGCTTTGCCCGGCGGCCCGAAGTGTTCACCCCGTTCGTGGCGGACAGCCGTGCCTTCGCCCGATTGCAGAGCGCAGCGGCTGGCCTCGATTATCACGCCGAAGAACCCAATTTCACCCTCGCCCTCGCCACTTTGACGGAGCGGCTGAAGCGCCGGTCTCTGGTGATCCTGTTTTCCGATTTCACCGACCCCACGGCGGCGGAAATGATGATCGAAAGCGTCGGTCGGCTGGTCAAAAAGCATCTTGTCCTGTTCGTGACGATCGAGGATTCCGAAATCGCCGCACTTACCGCCGCCGAGCCCGCCACCCTGAACGATCTGGCGATGGCCGTAAGCGCCGACACGCTGGCGCGTCAGCGGGCGCTGGTGCTGCAGCGGCTGCGGCAGATGGGCGTGGACATCATCGAAGCCCCATGGGACCGGATCGGTTATCGCCTGATCGACCGCTATCTAAACATCAAGCGATCGGGAGCCATCGGATGAAAGCGCCCGCTATCCGCAGCTGGTTCGGGAAGAAAACGGTCGATGCGCCGCCTGCGATCGAAGCTGCAGCGCTGCGTTCCGACCGCTTCCGGCTGGAGCGCGAGGGCGACTGGACCCGGCTCGAAAGCATCCTCAAGCGAATGGAAAGCGGGCGGCTGCGCGGATTGCCGGACGAGGATGTGCTGGCCCTGCCGGTGCTTTACCGCACCGCCGCATCCAGCCTCGCGGTGGCGCGCGAGACATCGCTCGACAAGGCGACGCTGGCCTATCTGGAATCGCTGGTCCAGCGCGCCTGGTTCCAGGTTTATGGTCCCCGCCAAGGCTTCTTCGGCTGGCTTCGCGGTTTCCTTGGCGGCGGCCTGAGCCGGTCGGTCCGGGAAATCTGGCTCGACATCTGCATCGCGCTGGCAGCGATGATCGCGGGCACCCTCACCGGCTATCTGCTCGTGTCGCGTGATCAGGAATGGTATTACCGGCTGGTCCCGAGCCAGTTCATGGATAGCCGCGTTCCCGGTGCCAGCCGTGAAGCGTTGGTGGAGACACTGGCGATCGAGGATAGCGCGGCGGGCCTGAGCACTTTTGCGGCATCGCTGTTCAGCAACAATGCGGGGGTCTGCATCCTCGCCTTCGCCCTCGGGTTCGCCTTCGGTGTACCCTCGCTGATGCTGCTGGTGCACAACATGGCCGTGCTCGGGGCGATGTGGTGGCTCTATTCCGAGGCGGGCCTGAGCTATGAGTTCGGCGCGTGGCTGAGCGTGCACGGCACGACCGAGTTCTCGGCGATCCTGCTGGCGGGCGCAGCAGGGATCCACATCGGTCGTTCGATGGCGTTTCCGGGCGCGCGCTCAATCATGACCGCAGCGGCGCAGAGCGGTCGGCGCGCTGCGCAGGTCATGACCGGCGTGGTGCTGATGCTGATCCTGGCCGCCGTGCTGGAGGCATTCCCGCGCCAATTGCTCGGCACCGACGAACGGCTGGCGATTGGCATGACGATGCTGGCGCTGTGGCTGGGGTATTTCTTCGCGTTCCGCCGCAAGCCCGTCACGGACCAAGCGGCATGAACCGAGCCCTATCCACCCCGTATGAAGCCGCGAGTGAAAAACGCCGCCGGATCGTGGTGACGCCGGAAGGGATCGCCCTGCCTTTCATCGTCGGCGCGCGGTCGGCGCGGGCGGGTGCGCTGATCATCGATTATCTGATTATCATCGTGACCGTGATCGTGGTCAGCCTGCTGCTCGCCTGGACGTTCAGCGGCCTGATCAATCAAATGGACGAGGCCCAGAACCGTGGCGGCGCGGCGGAGTTCATTTTCATCGCCTACATCATTTTCCTGTTCCTCGCCCGTTACGGCTATTTCCTCAGCTTCGAGATGGGGCCGCGCGGGGCCACCCCGGGCAAGCGGCTGGTCGGCCTCAGAGTCGCCGCGCGCGATGGCGGGCGGCTGACTGCGGAGGCGGTGATTGCCCGCAATCTGCTGCGCGACATCGAGATTTTCCTGCCGCTGGTGTTTGTCCTGACTGCCCCTAGCGGCGAGGGCGGTCCGGCGGGGATTGCCGCGATGGTGTGGTTCCTGGTGTTCATGCTGTTCGCGGTGTTCAACCGCGATGCGATGCGGGCGGGCGACCTGGTGGCGGGAACCTGGGTGGTCGAAGCGCCGCGCCGGGCCCTCGCCGCAGCCCTGTCCACCGAAGGCGCCGCCCGAATGGGGTCAAGCGCGATCACCGGCGCCGAGTACAAATTCGGCGACGAGGAACTGGCGGTTTACGGCGAATATGAATTGCAGACGCTGGAAAGGGTGCTGCGCGAAGGCAAACCCGAGGCCATTCAGGCGGTGGCCGAAACTATCTGCCGCAAGATCGGCTGGAATCCCGGCGCTGGCGACGAGCGCGCGTTCCTCGAAGCGTTCTACGCCCAATTGCGCGCCCGGCTGGAAGGGGGCATGCGCTTCGGCAGGCGGAAAGCGGACAAGTTTTCCTGATCGGTAATTTTTCTGATCGAGGGATGGCGATGGTCGGCGCCGGGCCGCGCAGATCAATCCCTGAAAATGGCGACTTCGTTCAGTCCGTTGCTGTCCGCCCGGCCGCGGTACATTCCGGCCGTGTTGAACGAAAACACCGCTTCGCCCTCGGGGGTGACGAGGATCACGCCGCCATCGCCGCCCAGTTCCTTGACCTCGGCCATGACTGCGTCGGCAGCGCTTTGCGCGGCCTCCCCGGCGATCCGCATCCGGGCACAGATTTCATGCGCCACGCCCACGCGGATGAAATACTCGCCTGCCCCGGTGGCGGAAACGGCGCACACCCGGTCATCGGCATAGGTGCCCGCGCCAATTATCGGCGCATCCCCGATCCGGCCCCAGCGTTTGCCGGTCAACCCGCCAGTAGAGGTGCCAGCGGCGAGATGCCCCTGGCTGTCCAGCGCCACCGCGCCGACGGTCCCGAACTTGTGATCGACGTCCATGGCAGAAAGTTGCTCCGCCTTCAGCCGCTCCAGCGCCTCCCGCCGGGCCTCGGTCGCGAACCATTCGGGCGGCATTGTCTCCAGACCCTTGTCGCCGGCGAATTCCTCCGCTCCCGCTCCGCTCAGAAATACGTGCCGCCCATCTTGCCGGACCGCGTCGGCCAGCACGATCGGGTTCCGCACGCTGGTAACACCGGTAACCGCACCGGCGGACCTGTCGCGCCCGTCCATAATGGCGGCATCCAGTTCGTTGGCACCTTCCCAGGTAAACACCGCGCCTCGCCCGGCGTTGAATTTGGGATCGTCCTCCAAAATGACGATCGCGGCGCGCACCGCTTCCAACGCGCTGCCACCGCCATCAAGCACCGCGCTGCCGGCATCGAGCGCGGCCTGGAGTGCAGCTTTGTAGTCCGCCTGCTGCTGCTCCGTCATCCGGTCCGGGTCCATCGTTCCCGCCCCGCCGTGAATCGCAAAGGTCCAGCCCGGCGATGTGCCGGTGCTTTCCTGCGCCAGAGCTGACGCGGGGATGATCATGGCGGCGATCAGGGCGAAGCGGGTCAGGGTGCGGTTCATGCCGCTGTAGCTAACACACAATTTCGCCGCGCAAAGCCCCAATCGTCCTGGCGCAGCGATGGGCCTTCAATCGCAGGGATAATGGCTGTAGAGCGCGCGGGACCATGATTCTGCGCCCCGCCTCGCCCGACGACGTTGCCGCGCTGGCGGCACTTGGCCGGACCAGTTTCTGCGCCGCGTTCGAAGATCTGTACCAGCCCGACGATCTGGCGGTATTCCTCGAGCAAGCCTATTCCGAACCCGCCGTGGAGGCTGAAATTGCCGCACCGGAATATATCCACCGGCTGGCGGAGGATGCGGGCGGGCTCATCGGATATTGCAAGCTCCGCTATCCCAGCGCGTATGCCGGGTATTCCGATGCGAAAAACCCGATCGCGCTCGGCCAATTGTACACTGCCCCGGGCAGGACCGGATCAGGGATTGGCGCGGCGCTGATGGATTGGGCGCTTGCCGAAGCCCGCGAGCGCGGCTGCGACGCGATTCAACTGTCCGTCTACAGCGAAAACTTTGGCGGCCAGCGGTTCTACCACCGCTACGGATTTTCCAAGATCGCCGACATCGGATTCTGGGTCGGGAAGCAGCGCGACGCGGAGTTTCTCTATGAGCTGCGGCTGGATTGAAGCGGATTACCGAAGCGTTGTAACCTTTGGAAAAAACCTCCCGAACACCCAAGCAGTCCCGGTGGGAACGCCGGAACTGCACCGGCCGGACCGAGCGGTCGGTGCCCCTGAACCTCAACCGCTGGAGAAAGACCATGAACACGAAATCCATCAGCCGCTTTGCCGGTATCGCCCTGGCCGCCGGGATTGCCGCCGGCATGGCGACAACCCCGGTAGCTGCGCAGAAAGCAGACAAGGAAAAATGCTACGGCGTCGCCAAGGCAGGCAAGAACGATTGCGCCGCAGGACCGGGCACGAGCTGCGCCGGAACCTCGACCACCGATTATCAGGGCAACGCCTGGAAGCTGGTCGACAAGGGAACCTGCACCAAGATCGAAACGCCCAAGGGCAAGGGTTCGCTGAAGCCGATCAAACGCTGATCCCGTGATTGCGGGCCGGGGAACGCGTGGGTGCAAACGCGTTGCTACCATAATCATGCACCCGGCCTGCAACCCGGCCCTATAACCACTTCCACTTCCAGAACAGAAACAGCTGCACCGCGAAAACGCCGAGGCACAGCCCGACCACGATCCAGAACGCGTGGTCGCTCGCGACCCCCGGCATACCCCCGACATTGATCCCGAGCAGGCCGGTGACGAAGCTCAGCGGCAGGAAAACCGCCGCGACAATTGTCAGCAGGTAGTTCGTCCGGTTCGACCGCGCGAGTGCCCGGGCGCGCAATTCGTCCTGCATCACCATCGCGCTTTCCTTGCTGATGTTGATATCGTCGAGATAGCGCCGCAGGCGTTCGATCGTTTCGGTAATTTCGCGCCGGTCATGCTCCTCGAACCATTCGGGCGCATCGCGGGCAATCGATTCGAGCGCTTCGTGCTGCGGGCCCATGTGGCGCTGCAGCCCAAGGCAATTGCGGCGGATAATGGCGATTTCTTCCAGCACCCGCTCCGCAGTGTCGCCGCCGTCGGCTTCTTCCAGCGCATCGATGTGGTCGTTCATGTCGACGATCGACCGGTTCATCCGCATGATCATATGTTCGATGAGCGATGTAACCAACGCACCCGCATCACCGGGTCCGGTCCCCCCATCGATCAGTGCCAGCGTATCGCGGGGCGTCTGCAGCGGGTTACGGCGCAGGCTGATCACCCGCTTGCCATCCGACCACAGCTGCATGGACACCATGTCCTCCGGCTGGGCACCGGGATTGGAGTTGATCCCCCGCAAGGTCGCAACCAGCGTGTCCCCTTCGCGAAAGGCGCGCGGCCGGGTGTCGTGACTGACCAGCAGTTCCGCGGTCGTGCGGGGAATGGCGAGTTCGCTCTGCAGCAATTCGCTAACCCCCGGGCGGGTGCGATCGAGATGCACCCACAGGACCTCGCCCGGTGCCCCCGGCTTCCAATCGAGCGCCTCGGTCCAGTCGATCGGCCGTCCCCCGCCCTTCCCGTCCAGCACCCTGCCGAACAGCAAGGGGGTGGGACCATCTCCGTCGTCAGTCAGGAATACACTTTCAGGCATGGGGCCTTGTCGCGGATTACCGTCTCCCAGACAATGCCGATTTGTGCTGGGCCGATTTGTGCTGGGCCGATTTGGGCTGGGCCGATTTCCACCGGTCGTTTGCCGGGTTCGGAGCGAAAGGCGGGCCGCGAACTTGGTCTTTCACCTGAAACCCGTTCACTCTATAAGGCGCACATGTCATCCATCAGACCATGGCGCGATATCGAACGCCGCAAGAGCCGCCAGATCATGGTGGGCAATACCCCCGTTGGCGGCGATGCGCCGATCACGGTGCAGACCATGACCAACACGCTGACCTCCGACGCGGCGGCCACCATCGAGCAGATTCGCCGCTGCGAAGATGCCGGGGCTGACATCGTCCGGGTGTCCTGTCCCGACGTCGAAAGCACCGCTGCGCTGGGCCGGATCGTCAAGGCGGCGCGGATTCCGATCGTGGCGGATATCCATTTCCATTACAAACGCGCTCTGGAGGCTGCCGATGCCGGCGCCGCCTGCCTGCGGATCAATCCGGGCAATATCGGTTCGAGCGAGCGGGTGGCCGAAGTGGTCCGCGCAGCCAAGGCCAATGGCTGCGCCATCCGCATCGGGGTCAACGCCGGCAGCCTGGAGAAGGACCTGCTCGAAAAATACGGCGAGCCCTGCCCCGAAGCACTGGTGGAAAGCGCGCTCGACCATATCAAACTGCTGCAGGATCACGATTTCCACGAATACAAGGTCGCCGTGAAAGCCAGCGACGTGTTTCTGGCAGTCGCGGCCTATCAGCAGCTGGCCGACGCGGTCGATTGCCCGCTGCATCTGGGCATTACCGAGGCCGGCGGACTGATCGGCGGGACGGTCAAATCCTCCATCGGCATGGGCAATCTGCTGTGGGCCGGGATCGGCGACACGATCCGGGTCTCGCTGTCCGCCGAACCGGAGGAAGAAGTCCGCGTCGGCTTCGAAATGCTGAAGGCGCTGGGCCTCAGGACCCGCGGTGTGCGGGTGGTTTCCTGCCCGTCCTGCGCGCGGCAGGGGTTCGACGTGATCCGCACGGTGCAGGCGCTCGAAGAACGGCTGCAGCATATCAAGACGCCGCTTTCGCTGTCGGTACTCGGTTGCGTGGTCAACGGCCCGGGCGAAGCGCGCGAAACCGACATCGGCATCACCGGCGGCGGAAACGGCAAGCACATGGTTTATCTGTCGGGGGTAACCGACCATCATGTGCAGTCCAGTCTGATGCTCGATCACATCGTCGAACTGGTCGAGGCCAAGGCAGCGGAAATCGAAGCCGGGATGACCGACGCCGGCAATCTGACCGAGGCCGCCGAGTAATCCGGCACAAAACAACCCCCGAAAACCATAATACCAAGAGGGAATATGCGGATGCCCGGGCCTGAGACCGATTACCTGATCATCGGCGCGGGCGCGGTGGGGTTGGCCTTTGCCGACACCTTGCTGGACGAAGATCCCAATTGCCATATCACCATCGTGGACAAGCACGCCAGGCCGGGGGGCCACTGGAACGATGCCTATTCCTTCGTCGCGCTGCATCAACCCTCTGCGTTCTACGGCGTCAATTCGATGGAATTCGGTGACGACACGGTGGACGACCACGGACCGAACAAAGGCCTGTTTCCGCTGGCCAGCGGAGCCGAGGTTTCCGCCTATTTCGTGCGGCTGATGAGCCGCCACCTGCTGCCCAGCGGCCGGGTCAGCTATCATCCGTTGTCGGAATATATCGATTGCGAAGGCGGCATAGCCCGCTTCCGGTCGATCCTGTCGGGCAAGGAAAGCACCGTCAAAATCCGCCGCAAGCTGGTGGACGCGACATTCTACAAGACCTCCGTACCGGCCACGCACACGCGCAAGTTCGAAGTGGCGGACGGCACACCGCTGGCCATTCCCGGACAGCTGCCCGATTTGTGGATGCGCGGGGACGATCTGCCCGGCCATTATATCATTCTGGGCGCAGGCAAGACGGCGATGGACGCCGGGGTGTGGCTGCTGGAGGCAGGCGTCGATCCGGACCGGATCACCTGGGTGCGCCCGCGCGATTCGTGGCTGATCAACCGCACCTATACCCAGCCCGGCCCCGATTTCTTCCAAGCGATGGTCGAAAACCAGATCGCTCAGCTCAACGCCGCGGCGGAGGCGGCCACCGGCGACGAAATGTTCGAAATACTTGGCCGGGACGGGTACATGCTGCGGCTCGACCCGGAGGTGAAACCGGCGATGTTCCATTTCGCGACCATTTCCGAAGGCGAAGTCGATCTGCTGCGCCGGATCACGCGCGTGGTCCGTCATGGCCGGGTTACGGGGATCGCGGCGGGCAGAATGGTCTTCGCCAGCGCCGAAATATCCGTGCCCGAAGACGCATTGTTCATCGACTGCACCGCCACTGCGGTCGATTTCCACGCATATAACTCCCATGTCCCGCTGTTCGGCGGCGAGCGGATCACGCTGCAGGCGCTCCACGTTCCGCTGGTCACGCTGAGCGCTGCCGTGGCCGCTTTCCTCGAAGCGAATTTCGACAGTGACGAGGCCAGGAACGCGCTGGCCCGCCCCGGCCCGCTCACCGATACGCCGAACACCTATGCGCTGGCCATGCTGACCACGATGATGAACCGCGGGGCCTGGGCGCAAAACCCTGCGGTGAGCAGCTGGCTGGCGAAAGCGCGGCTCGATCCGTCGGGACCTACAATTGCCGGTCTGGCGAGGGACGGCAGTCCGAAGTTGGCGGCGCTGGCGCCGTTCCAGGCAGCTATTGCCAAGGGGATCCCGGCCCTCCAGCGGCTGGCGGTCGCGGCACGCGCAGAGCACAACGCCGCATGAGCAGGCTCGGGTCGTGCATTTTGCTGGCATCGCTGTAAATTCGATATTCGACGAATTGGTAAATCTTGCCGGGCAGAATCCGTATTCACCATCCTGATAGATTTGGTAAGGTAAGCAGGTGTTATGAAACGGCGTGAACTTCTTGCAGGCAGTGTGGCCGCCGGGCTTTCGCTCGGTGCGGGCTTCGGCGGTGTGCCGCGCGTGTTTGCCCAAGCCTCGCCGCTCGGGCTGCGCGACCGGAAGTTGATGGAGATCGCCCGGCAGCAGCAGGCAAAAGCCGGAAGCATGCTGTGGCGGACCGATTTCGTCGGGATCGCCGATTATGGCCTGCGATCGTCCGAACCGCGGTTCCACTTCGTCAATCTGGAAGCCGGACGGGTCGATTCCTACCTGGTCAGCCACGGGGACGGATCGGATCCGGAACATGATGGCTGGCTGAACTGGTTTTCCAACGAGGACGGGTCGCATTGCAGCAGCAAAGGCACCTATATGACCTACGGCTGGTACACGGGCCGCTACGGCACCTCGATCCGGCTGGAAGGGATCGAACCGACCAATTCCAACGCGCTCAACCGCGCGATCGTGATGCACCGCGCAAGCTATGCGGAGCCGGAATTCCTCGACAAATGGGGCCGACTGGGCAGATCCAACGGCTGTTTCGCGATGGGCGATGCCCAGTTCAAGCTGGCACTGCTCCACCTGGGCGGTGGGCGGGTGCTCTATGCCGACAGCCTCGGTCTGCGCGAAGATGGCAGTATAATTCCCGAAGATCAGCGGCGCGAAATCGAAGTCTTGACGCCCGAAAGGCCAACCGGGATTCAACAGCTCAATCCCGGTGTCTATTAAGCCCCTGATCTGATGAAAATCGTCCGATAAACTTTCCCGGTCGGGCTCACGTAATTCGCAGATCGTCCTCGATCACGATCACCTGCTCACCCGTCACCCGGGACCGGTTCGGCTTGCGGGGCGCCTCGAAGCTGGCCAGCACCGGCGCATCCCGGTCGTAGATGTCGGCGAATGTCGACAGCTTCCCGTCGATGTCCTGCGCCATCGTGAAATAGGTGATGTAGACCGGCATCTGCTTCTGGAATGCCACCTTGGTGTATTCCCCGCCCTTGATCAGATCGACCCCTTCCTGCGCGGTCAGCCCGCCCTGGAGAATGGCCAGCGTGATCGCCAGTTCGGTGGCGCGTTCGGTCCGGATGCACCCGTGGCTTAGCGCCCGGTTGGCGGTTTCGAACAATTGACGCGCGGGAGTATCGTGCAGGAAAATCGCATGTCGGTTGGGCATATCGAGCTTCATCAGGCCCAGCGAATTGCCCGGCCCCGGCTGCTGCACCACGTTAACCCAGCCATTCTCGCCCTTGGTGGCCTTGTAGCCGTTGTTGCGCGCCCACGCCGGGTTGGCCAGTACGCGGGCGCCCAGACCTTCGCCCTTCACGATCGACTGCGGGACGGTCCAGGTCGGGTTGAAAATCACCCCTTCGACGCTTTCGGCCAACTGCGGAGTAGCGGTGCGGCCGGGCTTGCCCACCACGGTCTTGTAGGTTCGCATGATCTTGTCGTTGACCGTCAGCCGCAGCTGGAATTCCGGCACGTTGGTCATCAGATACTGGCTGCCCAGATCGCGCGCCAGCCAGCGCCACCGATCCATGTTGGCGCGAATCATCAGGCGGCGTTTCTTGTTCGCAGCCGGTGTTTTCGCCAGTTCTTCCTTCAGCCGCGCATAGTCGGGATGCTCCGGATTGATCCGGGCCAGCGTGCCGGCGAGGTCGCCGCTCGCCAACGCGTCGCCCATCAGTTTCGCGGTCGGATACCGGTCCGCGTCGGGATCGAACACGAACCACTGCTTGCGCGCATCCATCGGGGTGCGTCCGTCACGCAGGTCCTCGACCAGGAAAGCAAAGCTCTGGCTCGCAATCTCGTCCAACCTCTCACCCGGCCCCCCGGCGATTGCAGCGCGCAAGGCGATCGGATTGTAGTCGAGGGGATCCAGCCCTTCGGAACCGATCCGCTCGATCATGGTCAACAGCGTGCGGGCGTGTTTTACGGGCCAGGGCTGGGTGATCGAGGGTACTTCCTGAACCACTTCGTCCGAGAACGCTTCGGCCACCGATTGCGGTTTCGCCAGTGGGCCGGAAACCACCGCGTCCGTTCCCGCCTCGACCGGTTTACTCGGGATCGTTCTTTCGGGCGGCAGAAGATCTCTCGGCGCGGATTGCTGGGCGAGCCCCGGGCCCGGGACCGCCCCGAAACCAGCCAAGGCTGCAGCCGCAAGCAACGAAAAACGCACGGAGATGTTCATATTTACCCTTGGCCCCACTGACGGAAAATGCATTCTACTGGACGGTCGAATCGTAAATAACCCGACTTCGGCCCCTGCATCAACCATCCCGCCTGTATCTGTGGTGAATCGCGCTAAGCTGGTGACGGATCGAGCGGTAGCAGATAAGGGCGCGCTGTGCTGCAATTTCGTGCCTTTCTGCCATTTCTTGCGGCGCTGGCCGGGGTTGGCTTTCTGTCCCTGATGGACGCGTTCATGAAAAGCGCGTCTCTGGCTGCCGGGGCGTACAGCGCTGCCGTGCTGCGTTCCGCCATCGCGGCGGCCATCATTTTACCGATCTGGCTGGGAACCGGAGGCCGCTGGCCCCAGCGCAGCGTATTGCGCCTCCACCTGATCCGCGGAACTGTGTCGGGGTTCATGGCGCTCAGTTTTTTCTATGCGCTGACCAAGCTGCCGATCGCAGAAGCGATCGCGATCAGCTTTGTTGCCCCGCTGATCGCGCTGTACCTCGCCGCCATCCTGCTGGGTGAGCAGATCCGGCGCGAGGCGATCGTCGCGTCGGTGCTGGGGCTGGCGGGAACCGGCGTGATCATCGGCGCCCGATTGGGCAGCGCCGAGTACGATACCGAAACGCTCAAAGGCCTTGGCGCTATCCTGTTTTCGGCCCTGCTGTACGCTTATAATTTCATCGTCATCCGCAAGCAGGCTCAGGTTTCCAGCCCGTTGGAGGCGACGACCTTCCACAGCGGCGTGGCCTGCGCCGTGCTGGCGGTATTCGCGCCGTGGTTCCTCATCCTGCCCGCGGCGGGCCCGATGGGGGACATTGCGGTGGCATCGGTCCTGACCCTGCTCGGCTCCCTACTGATCACTTTCGCCTATGCCCGTGCGGAAGCGCAGGCGCTGGTGCCGATGGAATACAGCGGCTTTCTGTGGGCGGCGCTGTTCGGTTGGCTGTTCTTCCGCGAGCCGGTCACCGCGGCCACCATCGCCGGAACCCTGCTGATCGTCGCTGGCTGCTGGATCGTAGCCCGTCCGCGGCCGGCAATGCCGCAAACCGAACAAACCGCGATCTAGCCCTTCGATTGCCTGAAAGCGGGTTGATGGAGCCGTTTTCTTGGCATTTTGCAGGGGTAGCACCCTTGACCAACCGCGCCTGAACGCGCAGTTGCGAGGCAAATATCCCCTCGCCGGCCGATAGGCGGAAACGCGCCTGTTGGCAGGCGGGCGAGCATCCAGATAGAAAGGACCCAGCGCACCATGACCCAGGTCGGAACAGACACAATCGGCGCCCGCAGCACGATGACAGTCGGCGGCAAGCAAATCGCCTATTATTCGCTCGCCAAGGCGGCGGAATCGATCGGCGACATTTCCCGCCTGCCGACCTCGCTCAAGGTCCTGCTGGAAAATCTCCTGCGGTTCGAGGACGGGGGCTTCACCGTATCCCGGGAGCATATCCAGGCAATCGCCGACTGGCAGAACAATCCTTCCACGGGCGAGGAAATCCAGTACCGCCCCGGCCGCGTGCTGCTGCAGGATTTCACCGGCGTTCCCTGCGTGGTCGATCTGGCCGCCATGCGCGATGCAATTGCGAAGCTGGGCGGCGACACGCAGAAAATCAACCCGCAGGTGCCGGTGCATCTGGTGATCGACCATTCGGTGATGGTGGACGAGTTTGGCCATCCCAAGGCATTCGAACACAATGTCGAAATGGAATATCAGCGCAATGCGGAACGCTATGACTTCCTCAAATGGGGTTCGAAAAGCCTGAGCAATTTCAAGGCGGTCCCCCCGGGTACCGGCATCTGCCATCAGGTAAACCTGGAAAATATCGCCCAATGCGTGTGGACCAGCCAGGACCCGAGCGGTGCCACCGTGGCCTATCCCGACACCTGCGTCGGCACCGACAGCCACACCACCATGATCAACGGTCTTGGCGTGCTCGGCTGGGGTGTTGGCGGGATCGAGGCAGAAGCCGCGATGCTGGGCCAGCCGGTTTCCATGCTGGTGCCCGAAGTGGTCGGTTTCAAGCTCACTGGCGCAATGGCCGAGGGCATCACCGCCACCGATCTGGTGCTGACCTGCGTCCAGATGCTGCGCGAAGTGGGCGTGGTGGGCAGTTTCGTCGAATTCTACGGCCCCGGCGTCAGCAAGCTGAGTCTGGCAGACCGCGCGACCATCGCCAACATGGCGCCCGAATATGGCGCGACCTGCGGTTTCTTCGGCGTCGATGACAAGACAATGGAATATCTGCGCCTGACCGGTCGCAGCGAAGACCAGTTGCAACTCGTCGAAGCCTATTACCGCGCCCAGGGAATGTGGTTCGATCCGGCGCATGAACCGGTTTTCACCAAGACCCTCAGCCTCGACATGGGCAGCGTTGTTCCGTCACTTGCCGGCCCCAAGCGCCCGCAGGACAAGGTCGCGCTGCCCGAAGTGGACGATCTGTTCAACGGCGAACTGGCCTCGGTCTACAAGAAATCCGCGGCGGAGCGCGTCGCAGTCGAAGGCAAGGATCACGACATTGGCGACGGCGATGTGGTGATCGCGGCAATCACCAGCTGCACCAACACCTCCAACCCCGATGTGCTGATCGCCGCCGGTCTGGTTGCGCGCAAGGCCAACGCGCTGGGCATGAAGCCCAAGCCCTGGGTCAAAACCAGCCTGGCACCGGGATCGCAGGTGGTCACGGATTATCTGGTCAAGGCCGGGCTGCAGGACGATCTGGACGCGATCGGTTTCGATCTGGTCGGCTATGGCTGCACCACCTGCATCGGCAATTCCGGCCCGCTGACGCCGCCGATCAGTGCCGCGATCAACAACAACAACATCGTCGCCGCCAGCGTGCTGTCCGGCAACCGCAATTTCGAAGGCCGCATATCACCCGATGTCCGCGCCAACTTCCTCGCCAGCCCGCCGCTGGTGGTGGCCTATGCCCTGCGCGGCACCGTCACGACCGATATGGTCTCGACCCCGATCGGGCAGGACCGGGACGGGAACGATGTCTATTTGAAGGATATCTGGCCAAGCAATCTGGAAATTGCCGACCTGCGTGCCAGCTCAATCGACCGCGCCATGTTCGAAGCGCGCTACGCCGATGTCTACAAGGGTGACGAGCACTGGCAGGCGATCGATGTGACCGGTTCGGACACCTACCAGTGGCGTCCGGGCAGCACCTATGTGGCCAACCCGCCCTATTTCGACGGCATGAGCATGACCCCCGCCACGATCATCGACATTGTCGAGGCAAAGCCGCTGGCGATACTCGGCGATTCGGTGACCACCGACCACATTTCGCCCGCTGGATCGATCAAGGAAGATAGCCCCGCGGGCGAATATCTGATGTCAAACCAGGTGGCGAAAGCAGACTTCAATTCCTACGGCTCGCGCCGCGGCAATCACGAAGTAATGATGCGCGGCACCTTTGCCAACATCCGGATCAAGAACGAAATGGTCCCTGGTGTCGAAGGCGGCATGACCACCTATGGCGGCGAAACCATGGCAATTTACGACGCCGCGATGAAGCACAAGGCGGACGGCACTCCGCTGGTGGTAATCGCGGGTAAGGAATATGGCACCGGGTCCAGCCGCGACTGGGCGGCGAAGGGCACCAATCTGCTCGGCGTGCGGGCGGTAATCGTCGAAAGCTACGAGCGGATCCACCGGTCCAACCTGGTCGGCATGGGGGTCCTCCCCTTGCAGTTCGCCGGCGGCGACACCCGCGAAACGCTGGGCCTGACCGGCGATGACAGCTTCACAATCCGTGGTCTGGCCGATCTGGTTCCGGGGCAGGATGTCACCGTGGATGTCACCCGCGCGAATGGCGAGACATTCCGCTTCACCGCCAAATGCCGGATCGATACCGCCAACGAGATGGAATATTACCGAAACGGCGGCATCCTCCATTACGTGCTGCGCAATCTGGCGGCCTGATCGCCCGGCCTGAACGGCTTCGAAAAAAACGGGCGGCATCCTCGCAGATGCCGCCCGCTTCTTGTCGCACGCCGGAAGGGTAGCTTACGCTGCCTTCCTCCGTCTGAATTTGCGCCGCCCGAGGACTGCTGCCGCGGCGAGTCCGAACAGGATCGTCATGGGCGGGGCCGGAACCGGGGTGCCGCTGGTCGATCCGTGACCGCCCGAAGTGGTCATTCCGGAAGTGCTCGTCACATTGCCCGAGGTGGACGATGACGAGGACGAGGAAGTGGACGAGGAGGTCGAACTGCTGGTCGAGGTCGAGCTGGTGACATTGCCCGAGGTCGACGTGCTGGTGGAGATGTTGCCCGAGGTGGACGACGAAGTCGAAGAGCTGCTGGAAACACTGCCGGAGGAACTACTCGAGACGTTCCCCGAGGAACTGCTCGAGACGTTGCCGGAAGTCGAGGAGCTGGCGTTATTGCCGGAACTGCTCGAAACGTTTCCCGAACTGGTCGAAACGTTTCCCGAACTGCTCGAAACGTTACCCGAACTGGTCGAGGTCGAGGTCGAACTGGTCACACCCCCGGTGGACGTGCTCACCCCTCCGGTCGAAGTAGAGACTCCGCCGGTCGATGTGGAAATCCCGCCAGTGGAGGTGCTGACGCCGCCGGTCGTGGTCGAACTCCCGCCGGTGGAGGTGGAGGTCGAACTCCCCCCGGTCGAAGTCGAGCTTCCGCCGGTTGACGTCGATGTTGACGTGCCGCCCGACGAATTATCGATATCGATGATGATGCCGCCGCCCGAAGAGGATGATCCGCTGGTGGAGGTTGAAGTGGTGGAGGTGATATTCACGCTACCGCCGCTCGAACCGCCGCCGCCGAAAAAGCCCCCGAAGAAGCCGCCGCCAAATCCGCCGCCAAATCCGCCGCTGCCGCCGATCACGGTCACATCACCGCCGCCGCCGCCCTGAAACGGGGGCAGCGGGGGGAGCGGTGCCGGGACCGCCGCATAAGCCATCCGGTAAGCCGGTGCACAATGTTCGCTGCCCTCGATGATTACGCCGTCTGCGCCGCGTGGCAATACGCCGCCCGGGCCGACCGGCTCGCATTCCACCACCCGCCTGACGATGCGGCGCTTGCGCGTGACGGTCTTGGGCACGCTGCGTTCGGCAGTGCGCTGCTTCACATATTTAACCGGCTGGGCCTTGACCGACTTGCCGGATGCGATGTGCATGCTTGCTGCCGCCGGCTTTTCCGCCACATGGACCGCGCCGCCCGCAAGCAGCGCGCCGCCGGCTGCGGTTGCGGACAATTTCGCCAGGGCCATCTTTACCGACATGAGCAGGCTCTCTTGTTGCTTCCGGGTAGCGCGGGTTCCGGCAGCAGCACATCCGCCAGTCCGCACTTCCCTGTCCGGGCAACAGACGTCGGCGCCCGGCAACCCGCAACCGGATTAACCATGAATTGAGCCGCTTTGGCGAGATGGGCGGGTCCGGAGTGGCCGCGTCTGGCCGAGATGTCCCACAATGAAACCGATCAGGCAGCAATTCCTGTCCGGCCTGGCCCCCGCGTTAACCTTTGCCGTCGAACAATCCGGTCTGCCGATTCGGTTCTTCGCCCGGTTTGGGGGCTGGCGGCGGGGTCATGTCCAGATGCTGCCACGCCAGATCGTTCAGGCACCGCCCCCGCGCGGTGCGGGCGATCAGGCCAAGCTGGATCAGATAGGGTTCGATCACTTCTTCCACCGTGTCGCGCGGTTCGCTGAGGCCCGCGGCGAGCGTTTCGACGCCCACCGGACCGCCCTTGTAGATCTCCGCGATCATCATCAGATAGCGCCGGTCCATCGCATCGAGGCCCAGCCGGTCGACCTCCAGCCGGGTCAGCGCCTCGTCCGCAACCTTTGCGGTTACCGACCCGTCCCCCGCCACATGGGCGAAATCGCGCACGCGGCGCATCAGCCGCCCGGCCACCCGCGGAGTGCCGCGCGCCCGGCGGGCAATCTCGCGCGCGCCGCCCGTTTCGATCTTCATTGCCAGCAGCCCGGCCCCGCGAGTCACCACCCGTTCCAGTTCCGCCTCGGTATAGAAATTGAGCCGGACGGGAATGCCGAACCGGTCGCGCAGCGGCGTGGTCAGCAGCCCCTGCCGCGTCGTCGCGCCGATCAGGGTGAACGGCGGCAGATCGATCCGGACCGAGCGCGCCGATGGCCCCTCGCCGATGATCAGATCGAGCGCGCGATCCTCCATCGCCGGGTAGAGGATCTCCTCCACGACCGGATTGAGCCGGTGGATCTCGTCGATGAACAGAACGTCATGCGGCTCCAGATTGGTCAGCAGCGCGGCCAGATCGCCCGATTTGGCTATGACCGGGCCGGAAGTGGCGCGGAAACCGACGCCGAGTTCGCGCGCGACGATCTGCGCCAGAGTGGTCTTGCCCAGCCCCGGCGGGCCGAAGAACAACACATGGTCCATCGCCTCCCCACGCCCGCGCGCCGCCTCGATAAACACCCGCAGATTATCCCGCGCCGCCTCCTGCCCGACAAATTCGGCAAGGCTTTTGGGACGCAGGGCTGCATCCGGATCTTCCGGCTGGCGGTCAGCCGCATGAAGGGGGGTGGGGGAGGTCATGCGCTTAACAAATCAAAGTCCGCTAGGTTTTCAGCGTCCAAAACGGCCTCTCCGATTCCAGATGCCATCGTTATCTCAGGGTCTTCGCCGCATACTCCTGACCAACGACAAACGATCAACGACTGAATTGAGGGGAGGAGCAATGCATGTGACCGTGTTACTCGCACTAAGTCATCGACCCATGATCTGTATTTGGCCCATTCAAACGGAACTACTTGCTCCTCAAGCACCTTCTGCGCGGAGGGTACATGGAGGATGTTGGCACACTGCCCATAAACTCGATTGAGAGCCAAAAGTGGTATGGGCTTCATTGCCGGAACAAACTGCTTTGCACCGTGCTCATCAACGCTGATGTACAACTGCAGAGGCATCGGCAACGGATGCTGATTGAATTTCTCAAGCTCCTTAAACGCGTCCTTCGGATGCCAGTGCTTGGGGTCCAATTCTGTGCCCTCCTGCAAATGTGCGAGTGTAGATCCGAGTACAATAAGTTCACAAACTTTTCGGACTTGCAAAGCAACAGAATCCAATCGCAACCAGTTCTCTCTGTGCTCCTTGTTTTCGTCGATTTGGGTCAGAAGCGAACTTGCCGCAGATAACCTGCCAATGAGTGAATGCATCACTGTGGGATAGTGAGCCTCGATTGATGCCGCATCCATCACCCCGCCCCTCCCTTCAGCGCCATATTGGCATCCATCGCATGGTGAACAATGCGCACAATCAGCACCGCGTTGCCCTCGACTTGATAAAATATCCGGTGCTGGCGGTGAACAAGGCAACGGATACCCTTGCCGAGCTCAGGGTTGAGCGGCGCGGACAGGGGAAAGTCACCCAGCAGGCCGAAGGCTTCGTCGAACCCATGCATGTAAGCCTCCGCAACTCCTTCGCCGAATCTGGAAGCGCTGAATTCATCGATTTCCACCAGGTCCGTTTCGGCAGCGTTGGAGAATTCGACCTCAGCCACGCCTTGCGCGCCGTTTGGCGATGATATTGTCGATGATCGTTTCCGGCTTTTCCTTCGAAATGCCCGACGCCAGCCCCTCCGCAATCAATGCGCGGAGCCATTCGGTTTCATCGGCGGCCGATTCCTGATCGCGGCGCAGCAGATCGCGAACCAGATCGCTGGCGCTGGAATAGCGGCCTTCGGCAACCCGGTGATCGATCCAGCTACGCAGAGCGGGCGGAATGGAGACATTAAGCTGTGACATGGAATTACCATACATATTCATAGAGATTTGTCGAACAAATATAGGAAATCACCCCGCAGCCCTCTTCAGGGCCACCCGCACCAGCGCGTTCAAATCCGCATCCTCGCCCAATTCGCCTTGCGCCTTGGCCACCGCGCTGGCGGCTACAGCCGGCTTGAAGCCGAGGTTCTGCAACGCCGAGACTGCATCCGCGCTGGCGGAGCCGGCGGGCATCACCACTGTGCCCACTGCAGCGCCGCCGCCGGGCATTCCGCCCGCCTTGTCTTTCAGTTCGTTGACGATCCGCGCTGCCAGTTTCGGCCCCACGCCGTTCGCCCGAGCCACCATCGCTGCATCGCCATTGGCGCAGGCGGTCTGGACTTCAGCGGTTGAAAGCGCGGACAGGATCGCAAGCGCGACTTTGCTGCCCACGCCCTGCACCTGGGTCAGCAGGCGGAACCAGTCGCGTTCCGATCCTTCCGCGAAACCGAGCAGGCGCATGTCGTTTTCGCTTACCTGCAGGTCCGTATAGACGGTGCAGCTTTCGCCGATCCCGCCCAGCGCGGTCAGCGTCCGGGCGCTGCAATGCACCAGATATCCGACGCCCTGGACGTCAATCACAGCCCAGTCCGAACCGGTTTCGTCGAGCAGGCCCTTCAACTTCGCAATCATGGTTTGTTCTTGCGCGCAAAGCTGCGCCTGGTCCACCCTTTACGGACATTTATGGACAGCGCGGCGATCATGCGACAAGGAATGCAGCCATGAGCTACAACACCTTCGGCAGAGTCCTGCGCTTTACCACCTGGGGCGAAAGCCACGGCCCGGCTATTGGCACCGTAGTGGACGGCTGCCCGCCGGGGCTCGCCCTGTCGGAAGCGGACATCCAGCCGTTCCTGGATGCGCGCCGCCCCGGGCAGTCGAAATACACTACCCAGCGCAAGGAACCGGACACCGTCCGAGTTTTGTCCGGCGTGTTCGAGGGCAAGACGACTGGCACCCCGATTTCGCTGATGATCGAGAATGTCGATCAACGGTCCAAGGATTATTCCGAGGTCGCCAAGGCTTACCGCCCTGGCCACGCGGATTACGCCTATGACGCGAAATACGGGTTTCGCGATTACCGCGGCGGGGGCCGGTCATCCGCGCGCGAAACCGCCGCGCGCGTTGCGGCGGGCGCAGTGGCGCGGTTGGTCATTCCGGAGGTGACGATCACCGCCTATGTCGCGCAGATCGGCCATGACGAGATTGACCGCAGCGTCATCGACTTCACCGAAATCAGCAACAACCCGTTCTTCTGTCCCGATCCCGCTGCTGCGAAGCGCTGGGAGAAACTGGTGGACGAGGCGCGGCTAGCCGGATCATCGCTCGGCGCGGTGGTGGAATGCGTCGCAACGGGTGTTCCGGCAGGCTGGGGCGCGCCGATCTATGCCAAGCTGGACGCCGATCTGGCGGCGGGCATGATGGGCATCAATGCGGTGAAAGGCGTGGAGATTGGCGACGGTTTCCTCGCCGCGACACTCACCGGCGAACAGAACGCCGATCCGATGCGCAGCGGCGAAGCTGGTCCCGAATTCAAGGCCAATCACGCCGGCGGCATCGCGGGGGGTATCTCGACCGGTCAGCCGGTGGTGTGCCGGGTGGCCTTCAAACCGACCAGCTCCATCCTGAGCGCTGTCGACACCATAGGCCGCGACGGCGCGAATACGCAGATCCGGACCAAGGGCCGCCACGATCCCTGCGTGGGGATTCGCGGGACCCCGGTGGTAGCCGCGATGATGGCGCTGGTGCTGGCCGATCACAAGATGCTGCACCGGGCGCAGTGCGGGGCGGACCTACGCTAAAGGTTGCGGGTCACTCCTGCTGGCGGCAATGATTTATCCGATCGCTGAATTACGCGGCGGCCTGAGCCGCTGACGCCCTACTTTCGCAGGACGATATAGATCGCACCGTCGCCCCCATGGCGGCGGTGCGATTTTCGTATGGCGGCGATGGCGTCCGCATGTTGGCCCGCGGCCAGCCAGTCGAGGATTTTGGACCGGATCGCCCCGCGCCGATCGGCTCGGTCGGCGGCATCGACGGGTCGCGGCTTGCCCGTCACCACCAGCACCAGCCGCGCGCCCATGGCCCGCGCCTGGCCGATACCGTTTTCCAGCCGTCCATGCGCTGCATCCAGCCCATGACCATGCAGGTCGAGAGTGAAATCGGGATCGATGCTGCCCGCCTTCAGCCGCTTGTCCCAGTGCGAATCGAGGCCGCCCGTACCGATCGGCCGCAAAGCTCGGACGGGGACCAGCTTGGCAGGCGATTGTGGCGGAGGGGGCGGCGGTATCCGCATCGTCGCTTTCTGCGCGGGGATGGTCTCGGTCGCCTCTAAGAGTGAGGCGGACTTGGGCAGCGGAGCTCCCGAACGCCGCCGCACCAGTGGCACCACAGACGCGGCGACCCGTGCCCAGGCTTCCGCTTCCTCGGCGCTGAGGCCGCGCGGCGGCTTCATTGTCCGGTGTGGCGCTTGACCGTGCCCTTCGGCAGCAGGACCAGCGCCTGCCCCCGCGCAGTCATCCCGCCCGCGATTGCCCGCGCATCCTCGCCCGCGCCCCAGAATGTGTCGAACCGGTTCGCGCCCTTGATCGCGCCGCCGGTGTCCTGCGCGATCCACATGCCGTTTGCTTCCTCGCGGTCCAGTTCGAGCCATACTGGCGCGCCCAGCGGTACGAAACGGGGATCGGCGGCAACCGAGGATTCGCGGCGCACCGGCACTTCCAGCGCCCCCAGCGGGCCGTCGCCTTCCAGCACCCGGAAGAAAATCCAGCTCTTGTTGAGCTGCATCAACTCGCGCCCTTCTGCAGGGTTTTCGCGGATATACTGCATGATGCCCTGCATGGTTCCCGGATATTGGCCCGGACCATCGCCCAGCAGCCCGCGTTCGCGCATAATCCCGCCGATCCCGATATATTCGCGGCCGTTCTGACCGGCATAGCCGATCCGCGTGACGGTGCCGTCCGGCGCGATCAACCGTCCCGAACCCTGGATCTGGAGGAAGAAGAATTCCACCGGGTCCTGCGCCCAGCCGATCTCCAGCCCGCGCCCGGCCAACGCGCCGTTCTCGATTTCGGCGCGGTCGTAATAGGGCACGAATTTCCCGCTCTCATCGTAGCGGCCAAGCGGAGCGCGGCCCGTCCGGTTTTCCGCAGTCACGTCTTCCGGCCACCCGCGCACCAGATCCGCAGGCATGGCATAGACCGGCGTGTCGTAGCCCGGCAACCGCGTCCGGCTGCCCCTGATCTCGGGTTCGAAATAGCCAGTGGCAAAAGCTGCGCCGTCGCCCACGCGGGCTGTTTCGAAGAACTGTTCGAAAAAGTGGGTTGCCCGGCCCGCCGGCCAGGCGGCGCTGGCTTCGCACGCACTGCGCCAATCGTCCTGCCGGGTAAGTCCGCTCGCATCCGTACGCCCGAGCAATTTGGGGCAACTTTCCTGGAACGATGCCAACGCCGTGCCGGCATCGACGGGGCTCAAGCCCAAAGCGCCGACAGCCGGGCCGCGGCGTATTCCGGTGGCAACTGCACTGGTCAGGGCCGCATCGGGCGCGGGCGAAACGCCGGGGCCCCTTGCTGCAGGAACGATTCCGGCGCAGCCTGCAATGAAAGTAACCGCAGCGAGACCCGCCACCAGACCCGCCAGTCGCCGCATCATCTGCATCCGGCTAGCACTGCGGAGCGAAATTCCCGCTCCGACCCGGCTGGATCAGCCTTCGTCCGTTTCATCGAGGATCCAGTCCGGCGCGGCCGAGGTCACATCGCGGCGGAAGGTCCAGATGTCGCGCGTTTCGATCGCATCGTCCAGCGAACCGGCAATCATCGTGCCGTCCTTGTCGCGCGTCACGGCAGCGATATCAGCCACGAAGCGTACTGCGACACGGGCGGTCCGGCCGTCCAGTTCGGCGCTGTGGATCACCGTGTCCTCGATCCGGATCAACCGATTGTCGAGCGTTTCGCCGGCTTTCTCCCGCGCGTCGATCGCGCCGGCGAAACTGGCGTAGACATCATCATCGCACAATTCGCGAAGCGCAGCCTTGTCGCCGTTCCAGAACGCTTCCAGAACCATCGCGTAAGCCGCCTTGGCCCCTTCCAGGAAAGCGGTGATGTCGAACCGGCGATCGGCAGCGGCGATCTCGCGTACGCCCTGCTCCACTGCCGGCAGCACGCCGATCAACTCGCGCGGGCGCGGCATTGCAGCCTGCGCCGCCTGCGGCAGAGTTGGCGGAGCTAGCTGGTCATCGAACCGGGTCGGAATCGATTCCTCCTCATGCTCCGCGCGGCGGCCGAGTACCGAATACAGCCGCATGCCGAGAAAAGCGGCGATCATGGCGAGGATGACGATTTGAATTATCACGTAGGGTTACCCGCAGTTTGGCCGGCGCAATACGCGCCCGCATTGATTAACCTGATAGTGCCTTAAATAGGGAGTGATTACAAATGAACAACGCCCGCAAGGGCGCGATCTGCCACGCGGTGCGACCGTATTGCCTCGTTTGAAGGCTCTCAGCCACGGTGGGAGCACGGCCGCGCCGGTGCTGTCATCTGCAAAGTTGCCTGACTCGCGCTTGGGTGCTACGCGCCGCGCCGAAGCCTGCGCGGCCTGGATTCCATCGTGCGGGCACCGTTTCATCTTGCGAAATAGAAAGCACAATTCATCATGGCCGACGAAGGCGACGTAATCACCGATCTCAACATGAATCCCGCTCCGAACGGCGAAGATACGCAGCCGGTTGCCGGGATTATCTCGCAGTACATCAAGGATCTGTCGGTCGAAAATCCGAACGCCCCGGCCAGCTATCAATGGACCGACCAGCCGCAGATCGACCTGCAGTTCAACATCGGCGCCACCCCGGTCAGCGACCAGATCCATGAAGTCGAACTGAAGGTAAATGTCACCGCCAAGGCCGAGCAGGGCAATGCCTATCTGATCGAATTGTCCTATTGCGGCCTCGTCGGGATGCGCAACCTGCCGGACGAACAGATGCACGCCTTCATGTATGCCGAAGCACCGCGAATCCTGTTCCCCTTCGCCCGCCGGATCATTGCCGACGCGACCAGAGATGCGGGATACCAGCCGCTGATGCTCGATCCGATCGACTTCAATGGCCTCTACATCCAGCAATTGCAGCGCAAGGCGGAAGAACAGGCAGCGGGCGAGATAACGCCGGCTGGCAACGCCTGATTCCGCTGACCGGCGGGCTGCGGGTATGAGCCTGCTCAAGAATGTCGGAACGATCGGCGGACTGACCATGGTCAGCCGCCTGTTCGGCTTCGCCCGCGACATGCTGCTGGCCCGCGTATTGGGCGCGGGCGGCGTGGGCGATGCCTGGCAATTGGCGTTCCAGCTGCCCAATATCTTCCGCCGCCTGTTTGCCGAAGGGGCGTTTGCCTCCGCCTTCGTGCCGCTGTTCAACCGGCGGATGAAGGAAGGCGACGATATTTCCCAGTCGCGCCGCTTCGCCGAAGAGGTGCTCGCTTTCCTGATCCCGGTGCTGCTGGTGTTCGGTGCGCTAGCGATTATCGTCATGCCGTGGATCGCCGGCCTGTTCGCCAACGAAGGGATCGAGGAAGACCCGGCTCTGATGGACCTCGCGGTGCTGATGGCGCGGGTGGCGTTTCCCTATCTGGCGTTCATGAGCCTGGCGACGCTGTTCGCCGCGGTGCTCAACAGCCTGTCGCGTTTTGCCGCGGCGGCGGCAGCTCCGATCCTGCTCAACATCTGCATGATTACCGCGCTGGTTTACGGCACCACGCTGGGGGACGGCGTCGAGGCGCGGCGACAAGTGGGATTCTACCTCGCGATTGCCGTCACCGTTTCCGGGTTTCTGCAGCTGCTTTGGCTGGGATGGTGGGCCCGCAAATCGGGGTTCCGGATGGGCCTGAAGCGGCCCCGGATTACCCCGGGCGTAAAGGAACTGGGAATCCTGATCCTGCCGGCAGTGCTCGGTGCGGGGGTCTATCAGATCAGCCGGTTCATCGATCTGTTCTTCCTCGCGACCCTGCCCGACGGAGCCTATAGCTATCTCGCCTATGGCGACCGGCTGAACCAGCTCCCGCTCGGGATCATCGGGATCGCGCTTGGCACGGCGATCCTGCCGTCGCTGTCGCGGATGATCGCGGTCGAGGACGCGGGCGGCGCGTCCCGCCTGCAGAGCAATGCTGTCGAACTGGCGATGCTGCTGACCGTGCCCGCCGCGGTCGCGCTCTATGTCACCGGCAGCGCCTTCACCCGGGCGTTCTACGTCGGCGGCGCGTTCAGCGTTGCGGACGCATTCACCACCGGCGCGGTGGTGTCGGCGCTGGTCGTCGGCCTTCCCGCCTATGTTCTGGTAAAGGTGCTGATCCCCAATTTCTTCGCGCGCAAGGATACGCGGACGCCGGTCTATACGGCGGGCGCATCGCTGCTGCTGAATATCGCGCTCAATTTCATCCTGGTGCCGCGCTTCGGGGTCGTGGGTCTGGCCCTGGCGGGTGCACTTGCGGCCTGGAGCAACGTGATGCTGCTACTGATCCTCCTCGCCCTGAAGGGCTATTTCACGCTTCCTGGCCGGGTGTACGGGCGGATCGCGCGCATCTTCCTCGCCGCAGCGCTGATGGGGGCTGCGCTCTATTACATCACGCCGCTGGGCGCGGAGTATTACGCGGGCGGAGTGCTGGACCGGATTGCCGCCATCCTCGCGCTTGTGCTTGTCGGCGCGGCGGTTTACCTGATCGCCGCGGTGGCCCTGGGCGTCGTGAACCGTTCCACTATCGAGCAATTTACCAAGCGCCCCGGGTAAGCGGGCGGCAGAGAGAGCATCATGCGCCCCCAAGCCAAAAGAGTCGTTTCCGGTATCCAGCCTACGGGCAATCTGCATCTGGGCAATTACCTGGGCGCGATCCGCAACTGGGTGCGGCTGCAGGATGAAGTGTTCGGCGCGGGACAGGAAGGCAGTCAGTGCCTGTTCTTTCTGGCCGACCTGCACGCCATTTCGATGCCCTACGATCCGGCGGATCTGCGGTCCGGAACCCTGGAAATGACCGCGGCGCTGGTGGCCTGCGGGATCGACCCCGACAAATCGGTGCTGTTCAACCAGGCGCAGGTGCCCGCCCATGCGGAACTGCAATGGCTGCTGAGCGGCACCGCCCGGATGGGCTGGCTGAACCGGATGACCCAGTTCAAGGACAAGTCGGGTCAGAACCGCGAAGGGGCGTCGATCGCGCTGTTCACCTATCCCGTGCTGCAGGCGGCGGACGTGCTACTGTATCAGGCGACCCATGTTCCGGTGGGCGAGGACCAGAAGCAGCATCTGGAACTGGCGCGCGACATCGCGCAGAAATTCAACAACGACTATTGCGCCGATGGCCCGCCGGTGTTCACCCAGCCCGACCCGATCGTGCCGCGCGAAGCGGCCCGGATCATGAGCCTGCGCGACGGGATGGCGAAGATGAGCAAGTCCGATCCATCGGAACGCAGCCGGATCAATCTGTCGGACGATGCCGACACGATCATGAAGGCGGTTAAGAAAGCCAAATCCGACGCCGAACCACTGCCATCGGAACAGGCGGGGCTGGCGGGCCGGCCCGAGGCGCTCAATCTGGTGACCATCTATGCCGCCATGACCGGCGAAAGCATCGACCAGGTGCTGCAAACCTTCGGCGGCGAAGGTTTCGGGCGGTTCAAACCCGCCTTGGGTGAAGTACTGGTTGAAACGCTCAGCCCGATCTCCCGGCGCTTCAACGAGCTGAAACAGGACCGCGAATCGCTGGACGCAATTCTGGCGCGCGGGGCGGCCAAGGCGCGGGAACTGGGCGGCGCTACCTTGAAAGCGGCCTATGATGCGCTGGGGCTGGTCCGCGGATAATTCTTTCGGGTCATCGCGCTGCGATAGCTGCCTGAAATATCATTCAAAGTGCGTTCAGCCACGGCGAGGCATAAAAGCAGTAACAATCGCAAGCCGAATCTGTAACATTGGTCAGCTGGCGAGCATTTACTCGTCGAAGGGACGCAGGATGACAATCAAGACACCCAATCTGGCTGCCAGATACAGCCGCGCCGCAAAGCTGGCGGCGATTCCGCTGCTGCTGGCAGGCCTGGCCGCCTGCGCGACGCCGTTCAAGGCGGACGTTTCACGCTTCCAGTCGCAGCTTCCGGCCCCGGCGGGACAGACATTTGCCGTGGTGGCGGATGATCCCAAGCTGGCGGGCGGCCTCGAATTCGCGCTCTATGCGGACGAGGTTGAAGAAGAAATGCGCCGGCTCGGCTACACCGAAGCAGCTCCGGAAAATGCCAGCCTGCTGGTGCGGTTCGATTACGGCGTGGACAACGGACGCGAGCGTATTCGTTCGACCGGTGTCGGCCTCTACGATCCGTTCTACGGCCCGTGGTATGGGTATCGTCATCCATTCTATCGCAGCCGGCTCAGTTACGGGCGGCCGTGGGGCTACGGATATTACGATCCGTTCTTCGATTCCGGGCCGGATATTCGCAGCTATACCGTCTACACCAGCGGCATCGATGTAAAGATCGACCGCGCGGCGACCGGCGAGCGGCTGTTCGAAGGGAAGGCAGAAGCCATGTCCACATCCAACCGCCTGCAGTATCTGGTGCCCAATCTGGTCGAGGCGATGTTCACCGACTTCCCCGGCAATTCGGGCGAGACCGTGCGCATTTCGATCGCTCCGGAAAAGACCACAGTGCGCCGGATCGACTGACGCAATACAGGTTTTGCCAAGCAGAAATGGGGCGGGTCCGGCAGCGGGTCCGCCCTTTTTCGTGCTATTTTCGGCGGCGGGCCCTGACCGCGGCAATGCCCACCCCCAACGCCACCGATCCTATCAGGAACGATCCCGGGAAGCCCGGCTCGAGCGGATAATTGCCGCCGCGGCTCCACCGGTCGACCAGATCGATGGCAAAATTGCCGAGATGGATCGCGGCAACGAGCAGGAGAAAGGTGGAGCCCAGATTGCGCCAGTCGAGGCCCGGCCAGCCCGTCCGACGGGTCACGAAGGCCTGGATACGGGCCGCGACCCACACCATCACCAGGATCCAGATGGCCAGTGCCACCAGCGCCAGCAGCGCCCCGGCGGGGGACATGGCGCCTGCGCCCAGCATCAGATGCCGGTAGAGCCGAACCCGCCCTCGCCGCGCGCCGTATCGTCCAGACTTTCCATTTCCACCCACCGCGCCTGGGTGACCGGTGCGAGCACCAGCTGCGCCACGCGGTCCCCGCGCGCGATTGCAAAGGCTTCGGTCCCGTGATTGATCAGCAGCACTTTCAATTCGCCTCGGTAATCGGAATCGATCGTGCCGGGCGTATTGGGAACGGTAATCCCGTGTTTGAAGGCAAGGCCGGAGCGGGGCCGGACCTGGATTTCGAAGCCCTGCGGAATGGCCATCGCAAGGCCCGTGGCCACGGCATGGCGACCCCCCGGCGGAATCGATACGTCTTCCGCCGAAACCACATCCATGCCCGCCGCGCCGCCGGTTGCGTAGCGCGGCAACGCCAGCCCTTCGCCATGCGGCAGGCGCTTCAGGCCGACACCGACGGGATCAGCCATGCGCGTCATCGGACAGAGCTTGCGCAATGCGCTCGACCAACACACGGGCGACGTCCTGCTTGGGCATTTCCTCCAGCGCTTCCACGCCCTCGCCGGTGACGATATAGACCTGGTTGTTATCGCCGCCCATCACGCCGGTACCGACCGGGCCCGATACGTCGTTGGCGACGATCCAGTCGACTCCCTTGCGCTTGCGCTTGGTCTTGGCGTTCTCGACGACATCCTCCGTTTCCGCGGCAAACCCGATCAGCAGGCGCGGTCGCTCGGTGCCGCCGGCAACCGCCGCAAGAATGTCGGTATTTTCGGTCAGGATCAGCGCGGGCGGCGCAGATCCGCGTTTCTTCATCTTCTGCTGGGCGAAATCCTTGGTCCGCCAGTCCGAAACCGCCGCCACCATCACTGCGGCATCGGCGGGCAGCAACCGCTTGACCTCGGCCGCCATTTCCTCGGCCGACTGGACGTCGAAACGTTCGACGCCCGGCGGTGTTTCGAGCGCTACCGGCCCCGCAACCAGCGTCACCCGCGCGCCGGCATTTGCAGCCGCGGCGGCGATGGCGAAGCCTTGCCGGCCGGACGACCGGTTGGCGATATAGCGGACCGGGTCGATCGGTTCATGGGTCGGTCCCGCGGTGACAAGGACATGCTTGCCGAACAGCGGTCGGTGCTGCGGATCGGTGTCGAAATCGGGCTGACCGTAGAGCGGGTCGACCGCAACCGGCATTTCTGTGGGGGCAAGCGGTTCCGGCGAGAAGTCGGCATCGCCAGATTTCACCATGTGGTTCATGGCCTGCGGGTCGGTCGGCGGCGCGGAGGACGCCTTGCCCTTGGTCGCCAGCACCGAACCGGCGAAACCAGGCTTGGCTATCGGGGCGGCCGGCACATTTTCGCCGGTATCTTCGGGCGTATCGGAAACCTCATCAAGGGGCTCCGGCGCGGCGGCCCATACTTCCTCGATTTCGCGGGCCGATCGTTTGGGCGTGCTTCGGGGGATCAGCGAAGCGAATAGGCCGCCCAGCCCACCGCCGCGCTTTTCGATATCGGGTTCCGGCTCCAATGCCTCGTCCGTTTCGTCGCCTTCTTCTTCGACCCAGACTTCCGCCTGGGGCGAATAGTCATGCTCCAGCCCGAGCTTTTCGGCGATCTGCGCCCAGATGGCTTCGGGTTCGGGCATCCGGCCGGGGCCGAACTCGCCGCAGGCCATTGGGCCGACATCGGGTTCGATCACCGTGACCCCGGCCTGCCGCAGCCACGCGACATTACGCTGGGTCGCTTCGTGCTGCCACATCCGCACATTCATCGCCGGGACAGCCATGACGGGCTTGTCCGTCGCAAGGATCAGTGTGGTCGCCAGATCGTCGGCAATTCCCGTCGCCATCTTCGCCAGCAGGTCTGCCGTGGCCGGGCACACGACCACCAGATCCGCCTCCCGGCTAAGCTGGATATGGCCCATCTCGGCCTCGTTCTTCAAATCCCACAGGGTCGTGTGAACCGGATTCTCGCTCAGCGCTGCGAGCGCCATCGGGGTGACGAATTGCTGGCCGCCCTTGGTCACCACACAGGTCACATCGCCCGCCACGCCGCCCGCCCCCTTGCGGATCAGCCGGACCAGTTCGCAGGACTTATACGCCGCAATGCCGCCGCCAACCACCAGCAGGATGCGCGGGCCCTTCGCGGCGCTCATGCGGGCGGTTTCGCTATTGCCGCGATCAGGCGGGCTACCGGCGACATTTCTGGTCTCCCCTGTTCCTGCACGCCGGACATCAGGCGCGGATAGATCGGCGTCCACAAGCCCGCTTGCGTTTCAGCACCATACAACCCTGTATGAACGCCCTGCAACGTAGTGGTTAAATTTTACCTAGCGGGCAAGAGGCATTGCAGTGTAACCCGCTATCCCAGGGGAGAAATTTCATGCGCCTGATCCTTACCGCGCTGCTGTTCGTCGGCGGCTTGTTTTTCGTAGCTGTGGGGGCAGGCTTTCTGTTCGATCCCGCGACGTCCGGGGCCGATTTCAGCGTCATTCCCGATGGAATCGTGGGCCACGCCAGCCTGAGGGCCGATTTCACCGCCTTCTTTGTGGTCGGGGGCGGGTGCATGATCTGGGGCGGGTGGAAGCGCAAGGGCGATCCGCTGCTGGTGTCCGCGGCGTTGTTCGCGATCGCCTTTGTCGGCCGCGCGGTGAATGTGATCGCCATGGGTACCTATGACGGGTTCTGGCTGCCGATGCTGATCGAAGCCGCGGCAACGATCCTCTGCCTCACCGGCAGCAGGGTGCTGCCGCACTCCGCCTTTACCGAACTCGACTAAGGCGGGCTTACCCGATTACGCCGAGTATCACGGCCGCGGCAACTGTCCCTGCGCCAATCAGTCCGGACAGCAGGTAGCCGGGCCAGTTGCTGCCCGAATTGCCGCGCAATTTCCGCTTGGGATCGAGGATCAGCTCGATATCAGGCAGCGGCGGCAAGTCAGGCGCGCCGCCCTTCGGCGGGTATTGCTCTTCCAGCCGGCGGATCAGCGCGGGGATGCGCAGCAGGGTGTCGGTGTCTTCCTTGATCCGGTCGGCAATCGCCGATTCGGGACCAAGCTCGTCGCGAATCCATGCCCGCACGAAAGGCGCCGACACATCCCACATGTTGATCTGCGGATCGAGCTGGGTCGCGATCCCTTCGACCATCACCATCGTTTTCTGCAGCAGCAGCAGATGCGGCTGGGTCTGCATGTCGAAATCGCGGGTAATGGCGAACAGCCCGTCAAGCATCTGGCCGACGCTCAGCTCGCTCACCGGCTTGCCGCGCATCGGTTCGCCCACCGCCCTCAGCGCGGTCGCAAATTCGCCCACAGAATGGTAACTCGGCACATATTGCGCCTCGAAATGAATTTCCGCCACGCGGCGGTAATTGCCGGTTGTCAGCCCGTAGAGTATTTCCGCCAGCCACGCCCGCGCGCGCCGGTCGATCCGGCCCATGATCCCGAAATCGATCGCCACGATCGTCCCGTCGGCGCGGACGAACAGATTGCCCTGGTGCATATCGGCATGGAAAAATCCGCCGCTGATCGCCTGGGTGAGGAACGCCAGCACCAGCCGCCGGGCCAGTTCGGGCAGGTCGTGACCCGCCGCGACCAGGGCTTCGCGGTTGCTGATCTTGATCCCGTCGACCCATTCGATTGTCAGGACCTTGCCATTGGTCCGATCCCAATCGATCGCCGGAATCACGTAGCCGGGCACCGCCTTCATGCTTTCCGACAATTCGCTGGCGCTGGCCGCCTCGCGGCGCAGATCGAGTTCGCTGTTGGTCCAGCGCTGGAAATTGGCGATCGTCAGTCGCGGACGCAGCCGCAGCGCCTCCCCGCCCATCGCCTCGAGATGCGCGGCGGCCCATTCGTAGGTAGCGATATCGCGGGCAAACTTCTCGCGGATGCCGGGCCGCAGCACCTTGACCGCCACCGGCACGCCGTCTGTCGTGACGGCGCGGTGCACCTGCGCGATCGAGGCCGAACCGACCGGATCGGGATCGATGCTGGAAAACAGCGTGTCGACCGGGCGTCCGAAACTGGCTTCGATCGCCTGTTTGATCTGCTCGAAATCCACCGGCGGCAGATCGTCCTGCAACGATAGCAGGTTCTGCGCCGCTGCCTCGCCCACCAGATCGGGCCGGGTCGCCAGCGATTGTCCCAGCTTGATCGCCGCCGGGCCGATATCGCGAAAGGCCTCGGCATAGCGGGGCTGCAGCGGCTGCGACGTGCCGAAGCGGGCAATCCGCACCAGCCGTTTGACCGGCACCGGCGTGTTGGGATCGCGCTCGATCCCGCGCAGCGCACCGTGCTTCGCCAGCGTCCGGCCCCATTTCAGGAGCCGCCAGATATGCGTTACCGGCCTCGTCACGAAATCAAAGTTTCCAGCCTGAATGAATGGCGACAGCGCCGCCCAGGATCGGTTCCACCTTCGTCCGGGTGAAGCCGGCGGCGCGGATCATGCCTTCGAATTCCGGCATCCGGGGGAACCGGCGGATCGATTCGGCCAGATAGCGGTAGCTTTCCTCGTCGCCCGCGATCAGTTTGCCCAGCTTGGGCATCAGGCGGTGGGAATAGAGATCGTAAACATCCTTGAAGCCCGGCCATTGGGTGGTCGAGAATTCCAG
The DNA here is from genome assembly GCF_034376665.1 of Allopontixanthobacter sp. NCBI lineage: Bacteria > Pseudomonadati > Pseudomonadota > Alphaproteobacteria > Sphingomonadales > Erythrobacteraceae > Allopontixanthobacter > Allopontixanthobacter sp. Next base: position 115,513 of record NZ_JAXMJI010000067.1, read on the forward strand.
GCAAAAGAACCGCCCGCCATGCTTCAGCACCCGGTGCGCCTCGGCCAGCGCGCGGTCGATATGGGTCACGTTGCGGATCCCGAAGGCGATCGTATAGGCGTCGAACGTGCGGGAGGAAAAGCTCAGCTCCTCGGCATTCTGGCGCGACCAGACGAGGCCGTCGATGCCGCGTTTCATCGCGCGTTCGACTCCGACATCGAGCATTTCCTGATTGATGTCGGACACGGTCACATCCGCGCCGCGCGCCGCCATGCGGAACGCGATGTCGCCGGTGCCCCCGGCCATGTCCAGGATCGCCTCGCCCGGCTGCGGTTTGACCCGCCGCACGAAGCGGTCCTTCCATAACCGGTGCATTCCGCCCGACATGGCATCGTTCATGATGTCGTATTTGGCAGCCACATTGGAAAAGACTTCGCCCACCAGGGCGGTCTTCTCGCTCGCATCGACATCCTTGTAGCCGAAAGAAACCTGATCACTCATACGCGCCGCCTTACGGGCAATTGCCCGCGCCGGAAAGGGTGTTAGAGGGCCTCATGCCGGAACTGCGAAATGCCTGAACTTCCCGAAGTGGAAACAACCGTCCGCGGGCTCGCGCGTTTCCTCGAAGGGCAGCGGATCGTGCGGGCGGCAGTGAACCGACCGGACATGCGCCGTGCGTTCCCGGTGGACTTGGTCCAGGCGATTACCGGAGCGCGCGTCACCGGTCTTGGCCGTCGCGCGAAATACGGGCTGATCCACACCGACCGGGCGCGGACCATTGTCTTTCATCTGGGCATGAGCGGGCGCTGGCGGATCGATCCCGACACCCCGGACAGGCACGACCATTTTATTCTTGAAACCGCCGACCACCGTTTCGCCCTGTGCGATCCGCGCCGTTTCGGATGGGTCGATCTGGTCGATACCGACGCGCTCGATACGTGGCCCGCTTTCGCCATCATGGGGCCGGAGCCGCTAGGTGCGGATCTTACGCCGGAGCATCTCCACCGCGCGTTCAGGGGCCGCAAGCAAGCGGTCAAACTGTTGCTGCTCGACCAGCGAGTCGTGGCCGGACTTGGCAATATCTATGTCTGCGAGGCCCTGTTCCGGGCGGGCATCCGGCCCGACAGGTCTGCGGGCGCGGTGTCCCGTCCGGCGCTCGCCCGGCTGGTTCCGGCGATTCGCGAAGTGCTGCTCCAGTCGATCGAGGACGGCGGATCGTCGCTGCGCGACTATGCCCGGCCCGACGGCGAACTCGGCTATTTCGCCACCCGTTTCGAGGTCTACGGGCGCGAGGGAGAGGCCTGCAAGCGGGGCGATGGCGGGACCATCAAGCGGATCGTGCAGGGCGGCCGCAGCACCTGGTATTGCCCGAAGTGCCAGAGGTAGGGAGACCTTTTTTCTCTCACGGCCAGTTGGCTGTGCCAACGTCTACGAGGGGCGGGCTAACCGCCCGGCGCGCGGTCGCGCTTGCGATCCGCTGGCCGCGGACCGTATCGCGCTGTGCCATCCACGACGCGCCCGATCCTGGTCGCGCTAGCCAAAGGCCGACCGGCCGCCGCGCGGTCAGCGCGAAAGCCCAAGGGAGTGAATGCGACCGCCGGCGCCTGAGGCCAATCAGAAGTTGACGATTCGCCCCGTGCTTTGTAAGGGGCGCGCTTTCCGGCGGGTGACTGCCGCTTTTCGCATTTGCAAATTCTAGGATTCCGGCCGCTCCCGTGGCGGCCCGATAAAGGACAGACATGGCCAATTCGCCGCAAGCCCGCAAACGTATCCGCCGCAACGACCGGCGCGCCGAAATCAACGGTGCCCGCATGAGCCGCATCCGCGGTTTCGTGAAGAAGGTCGAATCCGCCATCGAAGGCGGCGACAAGACCGTTGCCGCAGAAGCTCTGAAAGCGGCCCAGCCCGAACTGGCGCGCGGCGTGGCGCGCGGCGTGCTGCACAAGAATACGGCTTCGCGGAAGATGTCGCGTTTGTCCAAGCGGGTTGCCGCACTCTGATCCGAATCGCGATTCGTCCAGGATCATAGAAAATCGCGGGCTTTCTGCCTGCTTTTAAATCGGGACAAGGCCGGTGCTTCAAGCGCCGGCCTTTTTTATTACCGGGCGATGACACCGATACTCAGCGCGACCCCTAGGAAAACCCGCGATTCGCGCGGTCAGGACGGACGAAATCTAGAGTTAACAGCGGGTTAAACGCAACTCTGCGGGGTTGAACCGAGTCAACTTCTTTATTTCAAATTTTTTACGGTCAATACTATTGCGTCACCGCAAAACCGGTTCATAACACCAACTCGGCTCGGGACAGGACAGTCCGAACCTTAAGAATCATTGGCCGATAGGGGGCAACCCCGGGAAAGCTAAATTCCCGGGAACGGCGTAGCTATGTTCGGGGTTTTTTCCGAGAAATGGCATCTGCGCCGTAAACTATCGGGTTTTTTTGGATAAAGCGGTGCCGGCGCAATTGCGGGCAGCGAAGCGGTGGGATCTGGAAATTCGATGGCGAGCAAAGACATGAGCGCGGGTGAGGCCAAACGCAAAGGCAAAGACGACAGCATGGAAGATCTGGAAGCGGTAAACCTGGCGGCCGATTGGTCCGACATAAGCCAGGGTCTGCGCAAGGATCTTGGCCATCAGCTGCACAGCCAGTGGATCAAGCCGATCCAGCTGGGCGGTTTCTGCAAGGACACCGGCACGCTGGATCTCTACCTGCCGACGGATTTTTCCGCCAATTGGGTGCAGGACCGCTTTTCCGACCGGCTGTCGCTCGCGTGGAAGATCGCCCGCAGCGAAGTGCGCCACGTGCGCATTGCGGTCCACCCTGGCCGGCGCAAGCTGCCCGAAATGACGCTGCACGGCGGCGGCTATTCCGACGAACTTTCTGGTGCGTTTGGCAGCAACCCCTATGCGGTGGGTCGCCGCCCAGCCAACGACGGCAGCGATCCTTCGCTGATCGCCGCAGGCACCATCGGGCAGCAGGGTTTTACCTCGTCGGTCGGTCTCGACCCGTCGCTCACCTTCGCCGCCTTTGTGACCGGCGAGACCAATGTTCTCGGCTGCAACGCAGCGCAGCGAATGGCGGCGACTGAAACGCCGCAATTCTCGCCGCTCTATCTCAAGGCCGCGACCGGCCAGGGCAAGACGCATCTGCTGCACGCGATCGGCCATTCCTATCTGGCCGCGCATCCCCGCGCGCGCATCTTCTACTGCAGCGCCGAACGGTTCATGGTCGAATTCGTCCAGTCGCTGAAACAGAACCAGATGATG